>JACPWH010000002.1 GCA_016197185.1 Ignavibacteriota bacterium | reverse complement strand
GCGGAACAGCAAGTGTAATTGCCTCTGAAAATTTAGGGGGTCATAGAATTGTAACTGTAGAAGGGTATTATGCGAGCAAAGATACATCCGTGGATAAATTCAAAATATTGGGAATGACGACGGGCGCAGTTTCGATTGGTGAAGCTGCACAGGTCATAACACACGGATCAATAACAGAGTCAAGTTGGAATTGGACGGTGGGGAATCCTATATTCCTAAGCACTAACGGACTCTTAACACAAACGCCGCCAACAAGTGGATTTAGAATGATAATTGGCATACCGCAAACAAGCAACACTATGTTTGTGGATATTTCAGAACCTATAATAATTATTTGACATGGCAACAAAAAAATATCTAAAAAATAACAGCGGAGTTGTTACCGAAGAGGCATCGGTGGACACGAGTTCGGGAGTCGGGGACGCAGGTAAGATTGTAGCACTTAATACGAGTGGCGTACTTGGTTCTACAATTGTCAACTCGGTGACAAGTTCGTCAGGTTCGGGTGACACAGGAAAAGTAGTTGCACTCGACGGGAGCGGCAAAATTGACACGACGATGATGCCCACCGGAGTTGGAGCAGATACAGCAAGTATCACTGCGAGCGAGGCGTTATCTGCAGGTGATTTAGTGAATGTACATGATTCCAGTGGAGCAAAAGTACGAAAAGCAGATGCAACAACGAGTGGCAAAGAAGCACATGGATTTGTACTTTCGAGTGTTTCAAATGGTGCGAGTGCCACAGTATATTTTGAAGGTTCGAATACATCGGTTACTTCACTAACACCCGGGGTCTATTATTTATCCGCAACTGCCGGCGGAGTAAGCGCGACGGCACCGAGCAGTTCCGGTAATGTTGTTCAACGGGTTGGATTTGCAACATCTGCAACAGTCTTAAATTTCCAAAGTCAACCACCAATTGTACTTGCATAATGGCAGAGAGAAAACCCATAGTAAATGTTAGCGGTGCATTAAAAGAATTACCGTCGGGTGACACAATTCAAGCGAATGCAACCTCGTATTCAGTTGCACAAACTTCGCATGGATTTGCAGCAGGAGATGTAATTCGTTCTTCGGGAACTGCGAATTCATACACAAAAGCCAAAGCGGATACTGCGGCGAATGCTGAGATTGTGGGTGTAGTAACAATTGTTCAAGATGCAGATAATTTTACATTTACATCAATAGGAGTCATCACATCCGGGGTTCCATCGGGTACTGCTGGTGAGGTATTTTTTCTGGATACGAATACTGCCGGTGCGATTACGACGACCGACCCTATGGTTACTGGAACAGTTGGAACGGTTTCGAAACCGATTTTAATATTATTGGAATCATCTTCAAAAGCTCTTGTGATTCAAATGCGTGGCGCGACAGTTACATCTCCAATAAACGGATGGACATATATTGTTTTACCTTCGGATGTAACAAACAACAATTCCACAGCGAACTCAATTGCAGATGTAACAGGATTAAGTTTCAGTGTGGTAAGCGGTACAACATACGAATTTGAATTCTTTATAATTTATACTGCAGCGGCATTAGCGACCGGTAGCAGGTGGAGCATAAACGGACCTTCGACTACTTTTCTGCATTATCAATCTGATTATACGTTGACATCTACTTCTCAAACAACAATCAGAGGAAACACCTCCTATGATTTACCATCTTCATGTAATGTGTCGAGTGCAACTACTGCAAGTAATACATCAACAATCAAAGGTGTGATAAAGCCATCCGCAAATGGGACTGTTATTGCTCGATTTGCGAGTGAAGTCTCCAATAGTGCTATAGTTGCAAAAGGTGGAATAAGTTTTGTAAAATATAGAATAATACCATAATGAGCAATACGGCAACAAATATTCCTGCAGTTTATCCTGGTGGATCACCGGGACAGATTCAATATAATAATTCAGGTTCATTCGGCTCTGTTTCGGGAACTACATCTGACGGAACAAATATTACAGGGATGTCAATTAAATCAAGTTTCGATTTAAAGGGAAGTGCCTCTGGGGCTATTACCATTAACGGTGGATCTGCAATAACAAATCATTCTCTAATTCTTCCTTCAACTATTGGAACAGCAGGACAAGTATTGGGAATTAGTAATGCAGGGACAGGGCAACTGCAGTGGGTGGATTCTCAAAGCCCGGGGCTGACAGGTTCGTTACATACAAGCAGTCCAAATAATACGGTAAATGCTTCTAGAATTATTGCTTCGGGAGGAACTACTAATCAAGATTTAGTGTTATCTCCAAAAGGGGTGGGGGCTTTTCAGCTACAGTTACCTGATGGAAATTACACAGGAGGAAATAAAAGAGGGGTATATGCAATAGATTTACAATTACAAAGAAGTCAATCTAATCAAGTTGCTTCGGGTGGTGCTTCTTTTGTAGTCGGACATAGCAATACTTCATCAAATAGCTATAGTATTGCTATGGGGTATGGAAATATATCAAGTGCTGTTAATTCAATTTCAATAGGAGAATTAAATACAGCTAGTGCATCGGATTCAATTGCCATGGGGTACAAAAACAATTCAAATTCAAGCTGTTCTATAGCTTTGGGATGTCAATCAAAAACAAGTTTATGGGGGCAGTTAACTTTACAAGGTGATAATTATAATGGAGCTGGTAAATTCCAACAATTTCTTATAAACACAAGTGGGGTTACCTCAAATTCAACATCTCAAGAATTATTCTTAGACGGAAATTCTCTCAGATTAATTGTATCTATAAATACTACATATCTATTCAAAATATTGTTACTCGGACATGGGACTGATAATGCTGATGTAGCCTGCTACGAGTTTTCTGGTGCAATCTCAAATCGTGCAGGAACTACTGCTATTGTTGGTACAGTTTCGAAAAACATAATTGTTGAAACAGATTCAACTTGGGATGCAGATGTTACAGCAGATGATACAAATGATGCGTTGGTTGTCACTGTAACTGGAGCAAGTGGTAAAAACATTTACTGGGAAGCTGCGCATTGGGTCGCACAGGTTTCATCATAAAATCTTATATTCTTCTTTATATATCAATGTTGAAAAATCAATGTCGAAATGAAAAAAATATTTAAAAATGAAGAATTTAAATATAGTGTCAAATAAAATAGTGTCAAGTAAAGATATAGACACTGCTCTAACAAATCTCTTCAAACTAATTACCGGATTCGAACTTGAAGAAGATAAAATATTCCGTGATAAAGACGGTACGATAATCAAAGATTCTATTATTGTGAGGTATCCACCGAACCTTGCAGCAATAAAGTATTATTTGGACTGCCAAGGAAAAGAACTTGGCTTTGGAAAGACCGAAAAAGTAAAAGAAAAAACGGAAAAAATTCAGCCTCCAGACGCAATTTTTACGAGAGAAGATATGAGTGATGGTCAAAATCCCCCTATCGATTAATCAGTTTGACGCTATTGCAAATGAATATGATGAAACTTTTTATATAGGTGGTATTGGAAGCGGTAAGTCTTTCGTTTTAGGAGTCTTTGTTTATAATGAAGCTCGCCTCGCTGGAAGCGTCGGGCTCATCACAGCACCCGTAACCGACACCCTAAATAATAGCACTTTACATGAACTTAAAAACGTATGGGCGCAATTAGGATTAATCCAAGATATACATTACGTTGTCGGGATTGCTCCACCTGATAATTGGTGTATTGAAAGTTATTCAAGACTAAATACTAATATTCTAACTTGGAGATGGGGATCTTACACAATTGTCGATGGCTCTGATAACTTTAATAAACATCGTGGGTTGGAACTCGACTATGTAGCAGCCGATGAATTTCGTGATATTAAGAATGGTGCGTGGCAAATGTATCGCGGACGCATGAGAGGAAAAGCAAAAAAAATAATCAATGGTAAATACAGAATGCTTGCAGTTACAACGCCACCCGATGACCCTGCTAAAATTGATCACACAGGCGGCTTACGGGCTTATCATGCTTTTTCTGAAGAAAATATAATTAAACAGGATTTTATTCCGAATGCTCCTACGGTAATGTCTTGGGATTTTAATGCAAGTCCGAAAAAACCGATGAGTACCGGATTAATTCAGGAAGTAAAAGGTAAATATTACCTCACCAAGGAATTTATTTTCAAAAATTCAAATACTGATGAACAATGCCAAAAAATATTGGAATTCTTTCAACGAAATAGTTTTTCAGGTACTCTCACTATTACCGGCGATTATTCGGGACATCGCAAGGAATCGAATGCTACTCGTAGTGATTATGCTATTATCGAGTATTATTTTTCTCGTTATCCCGATTATCGACTTAAAACGCGCCCAACGCTTTCCATTCGCGACAGAGTTGCCTCTCTCAACGCTCAATTTCGCAATATGGCTGGAGAGCGAGGGTTATGGGTTGATTCACGATGTGTGAAACATATCGAAGACCTCTATAAAACCCGATGGAAAGAAAGCGGAGCGGGTCTTGATGATTCCGATCCTGAACGTACCCACCCAAGTGATGAGTTAAGTTATTGGGCTTATAATTTCTTTCCAATTGATAAAAAAGAAATTATGTATGGGTAAAATATTTTTCTGCCATTTTATTCAAAAAGCCATAATGGAGAAATAATATTAATTAAATTCTATTACCAAGTATTTATTTTCGATTAATTATCACCAAATACTATTATCCCCATTCTACATGAGTACCACAATCAACCGAACCTCTGACCATATCCGCGCTTTTGCCTTGCCGTTTTCAGTAATTTGGGGGGCAACTCCGTTTGCGAGTGAGGTAAATAATCTTGCTTATTTTCGTGCGCTGACGAGTTTTTTAGGGAGCGAAGCGGATGATTTATCAGATAGACGCAAGCTGATGTACGCCTACTTACAGAATGACTTTGC
The DNA here is from genome assembly GCA_016197185.1 of Ignavibacteriota bacterium. Lineage (GTDB taxonomy): Bacteria > Bacteroidota > Ignavibacteria > Kapaibacteriales > UBA961 > JADJXV01. Next base: position 6,772 of record JACPWH010000002.1, on the reverse strand, counting down.
GAGCGATAATCAGGAAGACACAATTAATCAATTGTATAATATTATCCCAACAGAAGAATCTATTTCTCGGATAATGCGCAATTTGTGTGGGCTTTATACCCAATCGCCAAACCGCAAATTTGAAGTTCCAAACCCAAAAATTGAAGAAGCATATAAAACTGCAAGTGTCAATAATGCATTCAAAATAGCACATCGGACTGCTAAATTGTGCAATACGGTTCTCGTGATGCCGACTGTACGTGATGGCAAAATAGAAATTGATATTCTCCCGCCCGATTTGTTCAGATTTGCTACCGACCCCAAAGATTACCGGAAAATCACCGAACTCTGGATTCCGATAAACTCACCGGATGCAGCCGGAAATCCACGATACACATTCAAAGTGTGGAGAGCGGACAGCTATCGAACATTAGATTCTGAAGGACGTGAAACCGGTTACGAAAAGAATAAATACGGGATAATCCCCGCTTGTGTTCTCCAATTTAACAGCAGCCGAACTGATTTTTACGGTGGCGGAATGTGGGATTTGCTTTCTGCCGTTTTGGATGATAATAAGCTCTGTTTCCTCGCAAATAATGATGTTGTATATACTGCGTTTTCTGTGTGGATTGCTACGAATTTTGGTAAGGAAAATATCAAAATTTCTCCTAACCGTTTGCTCAAAGTTGACAAAGTGACCGCAGGTGAGGGATTCGAAATTGCACCAAGTTTGCAAAGTATTTCCGGCAATGCTGCATTTATGGAAATTGAGCAATTACGGGATGTTCGTTATAAAAAAGCACTCCGCAAAATGGGCTTGCCTGAGAGTTTGATTAGTGCCAATCCCGGGCTTGCGCCATCGGGAGTGGCGATGCAAATCGACCGTCAGGAATTGATGGAAATACGCAGTGAAGATGCAGAAGTATTCCGCAAATTCGAAAATGATTTTTATCCGGTATTTGCAAAGGTAATTAATACTGATTTGGGCTTGGGGCTACCGGAAATCTGCAATATCGGTATTGATTATATAGAACCTCAGCAATATATTGAGCCTGCTGCTGAACAGGCAAGTAAACAATTGCAGTTTGATTTCGGGATTATCGGTGCAAAAGATTTCGTGAATTATTTTGTAAAAAATGAATTAATTACCACCGATGAAGAAGCAATTAATTACCTCATTAAAAACCGAGAACTATTAGAGAAATTAAACACAAATGGAAAAAGTACTACAAACAATTCGTCGCAGACGGCAGGAGGAGACAATGCAAAAGTTTCAGGAGGAAATCAACAGGATGAAACTGCAAATGGAGAACCAAACCCAACAGATATCCAAGTGCAAAAACCTGTTTGAAATTATGGTAAGTGAGGATACCCCCGTCAAAAAACTCAGACCATTGGCAATTGAAGGAGTGGGATTGTTTGAAGGTAATAATGGGGTGGATGATGTGTATGGGTGTTTTGGGTAAGCAATTGGAAAATATTTAATCACCTTGCCATTCTGAGCGTTAGCGAAGAATCTCCGTTTGCTTATCCGTCAAACAGATCTCACGTTCTAACGGAGATTCTTCTGTCGAAGACTCCATCAGAATGACAAACGATGAAAGTAGCTATTACCTGCAAACTCCATTCAATGTCCAAATATCCTTTGCACAAAACCTATATTTACTGTAAGTTGACTTCAAACTAAAAGTAAAAAATTACAGAAATATTTAAATAAAATAAAATGAATACTACGGATATTGATGATTTGGTGCATACAATAATCGGGTGCGGAGTAGAGGTTCACAAAGCACTTGGAAGTGGATTCGACAAGGAAATTTACAAAGCGTGTCTTGCGCGTGAGTTCACGCTTCAAGATATTGAATTTGTACAAAATCAGGATATTGATATTGTTTATAAAGACCAGGTAGTAGGCGAGCGAAGTGTAGATTTTGTTGTTGAAGATATTATAATGCTCGAAATAATGACCATCGATAAACTGACCGACGCACATAGAATCCAAGCAATCCATAGTTGTGAAGTATTTGAAATTGCAAATGGACTGTTGATGAATTTTGGAGCGGGTACATTGGATTGTAAACGGGTTTATAATAAGAAGATGATGTAGAAGAGAATGGAAAAGACTTATACTGGATTATATAAGTAGTGTATAGTCAAATGGTTGTAAAATATAAATCAATCTTTATGTAAAATGCCTTAATTTTGCATAACTTTCGGGTGCTTAGGTGACGTGTGTAATACAAGTTGCAAAACAACCATTATCCGAAAATAAACACAATCAACCGGATACGAGAGTGGTATAGAAGAGAAACGGGGGAATTGATTCTAAACTATTTGAATATACAGTAATGAATGAATTAGAAAAAATATTTTTAGATCTTGGTTTAGACAGAGATAATGGTCTGTTTGTAACCAATGAGCGACTTTGGGTAAGTGACGCTTCAATCCCAAATCGTATAAAAAGAATTATAGAGCAGAAAAAGATAGTTCCGGATGCATTCTTCTGTTTTGATAATAAGCCAATGATTATGTTCTTTCATAATCCAGACAATAAACAAGAATTACATAAGGCAATATGGAATTTTAATGAAAGCCCGATTGTTATAATTGTGGAAAATAGTGTTGTTGAGATTTACAACGGTTTCCATTATTTGACAGATGTAAAGTTTCTGGATAAACTTGGAGGCAGTGACAAGTTAAATGATTTCAATTATTTTGAATTAGTTACTGGGAAAGCATGGGAGAAGTATGAAAAACATCTTGATTATAAAAAGAGAATAGATTACCATTTGCTGAAAAATATTGGTGCTGCAAGAAAAGAGTTAATTGAAAAGCATAAGGATGATGATCACTATGCGTTAATTGCGAATGCAATTATTGGAAAATGTATATTCGTTCGTTATTTAATAGATCGTAAAGTAAAGTTAAATTTTGAAGAAAATCCACATATTTGGACAAATATTGAATTTTGTGAACTTTTAGATAATAAAGTAAAAGTGCAGAACTTTTTTAACTATTTAGATAATAGTGAAAAGGGATTTAATGGACACTTGTTTCCACTTACTCAAAATCACTATAATAGTATTTCAGAAGATGATTATACTGTTTTAAAAAGGCTTTTATCAAGTGAGAGAATGGATGATAAACAGATGTCTTTGTTTGAATTTTATGATTTTTCAATTATTCCGATAGAATTTGTAAGTAATGTATATGAATTGTTTATTGGAAAAGATAATCAAAAAAAACAAGGGGCTTATTATACTCCTCTCTTTTTGGTAGAATATATCTTGAAGGAAACAGTTGAAAGGAAATTGAATGCAGATAGTTCCGATTTCAATTGCAGAGTACTCGACCCAGCTTGTGGCTCAGGTATCTTCCTTGTAGAAACTTTAAGAAAAATAATTGAAAGATATATTGATATATGCAAACCAGATAAAAGAACTGATGAATTTAAAATTGCATTAAATAACCTAGTAAAAAACAATATATTTGGTATAGATATTGACATAAGTGCAGTTCATGTAGCAGTCTTTTCAATTTACCTTACCTTACTTGATTATTTAGAGCCACCAGAAATAGAAAGTTTTAAGTTCCCAATCTTACTTAATAAAAATTTTTTCAAAGCGGATTTTTTTGAGGAGGACTCATTTAAAGGGCAATTGTTTGATGCAAGAGACTTTGAAGAATCTATTAGTTTTGATGAATTGTTCAAGGATATTGAGTTCGATTTTATTATAGGCAATCCACCTTGGAAGGGGAATGGGATGGATGAAAAAGGAGATAAATATCTTGCAAATAGGAAAAAAAGAGAGCGTAAATTAAAAAAGAAGTACGTTGTAGCTATTAATAATAATGAACTTGCAGAAGGGTTCGTATTAAGAGTAAGTGATTTCTGCTGTAAAAAAACTCAAGTATCGTTTATTATTCGAAGTAGTAGCTTATATAATCTGGGTTATTCACAGAATGATACTGAAATCGATGTTAGCAAATTTAGACAGTATTGGCTTGAAGAGTTTTATATCAATAAAATATTTGAATTAGCTCCTGTAAGACATGAAGTATTTGAAAAATCAATTGAATCTAAACAAGCTATTGCTCCGGCTGCAGTAATATTCTATCGTTATGCTAATGGAGAATCAACAGACAAGAATTTTGTCGAACACATTACATTAAAACCAAGTCGTTTTTTCTCTTTATTTAAAATATTTACAATAAATAGAGCCGATTGTAAATATGTTAAACAAAAAATGTTGAAGAATTATGATTGGCTTTGGAAAGTATTGGTATATGGTTCCTATCTTGATTTTAATTTTATAAAAAGACTAAAAGAAGATTATCCTTCAGTTAAAAATATCATTTCTAATAAACAAAAATTTATTGAATCAACTGGGCTACATAGTAGGTCTAATCCTTTACAGAATTTAAAAGATACGCATTTAATAGATCATATACAATATTTCAAAACAAAAGCAATTGATTCTTTTTATATTGATTATGATAGAACAGATCATTTAGAAAAGGATAAAGTTGATATTGTTAAGGATATGCGAATATACAGTCATCCTATGTTGTTAATCAGAGAAGGTATTGATATGAACACTTTGACTGCAAAATGTTCTATTGCAAGAAAAGATATGTTGTTCAAAGATTCAATTACCTCAATTAAAGTCTTAAGTATTGAAGATGTAGATATGCTTAATAATATATCAGCTATCTTTAGTACTTTTTTGTTCTCCTATTATGCTGTTAATACTTTTGCTTCAATTGGAATCGAACGTGAAAGAGTCAAAAATTATAATAAGTATAGTGTCCCTTATCTAGAACTCGATGTAAGTGAAAGCATCAATAAAATAGAATCTGCAAATCAAAGCATACACAACGATAAGAAAAACGTTTTAGTTGACAATGAAATGTTAGATAATTTAGATAAGCTTAAAAAAAATGAACTAGCTAATATAAATCAAATTATATGCAATAAGTTAGAGATTAGCGACATAGAGAAATCACTTATTGACTATTCTCATGACGTAAATCGAAATTTAATAATTGGCAATGATAATATAAGAAGTAAACTTTTCTCAGAATTAGATTTTAAGGATGATATTCTAAGAGATTATGCTTCAGTATTTATAAAGCGCTTCAAAGACAGTTTCAGTAATGATTCCAAAAAGTTTACAGTTGAAATATGGCACACAAATCATATCGTCGGTATGTTTTTTAAGGTCGTTTCAACGAATGAATTCAATGCAGATATTATATGGGTTGATAAAAGATCATTGGATGCAGATATATTGATAAGTCTAAGTTCAGAAAAAATTACTGATAGATTATTCGTACAAAAAGATTTTAGGGGGTTTGAGAAAGATTATTTTTATATATTCAAACCAAATGAAAAACGTTTGTGGCATAAAGCTATTGGGTATCTTGATGTAAATGAATTTTCAGATGCACTTCTAACTTCAGGCAGGAATACTTTATGATTAATCCTATGTTAAATGCTGATAATTGTATTCTCAGGGACGAATATTATAATAGTGAATTTGAAAAAATCCTTGGAAAAATAATAACTTGCTATAAATGCATGATCGAAAACAATGAAAGATTAGACGATAATGAAAATTTTATAAGAGATAGAATGCTTTATGGCTATCTAAAGAAGCAATGGTTCAAAGTGAGATATGAGGTTACTAATTACTTGTTTGATTCAGAATTACCAGAAATCAACTTGCCTGAGGCTAAAGGAAGAATTGACATTAGAGTGATGCCAGTTAATCCTTTAGTAAATGATGATGCATATTATATTATTGAATGTAAGAGATTGAACTCAGAAAATATAAATGGTTCAACAGGTCTAAATAGTGAATATATTAATGAGGGATTGTTTCGTTTTGTTTCAACAAAATATTCAACATATTATAAAACAAATGGAATGATTGGTTTTGTAGTACATTCACTCGATATTCATAATAATGTACATTCTATTAATCAACTACTGAACTCATTTTCACAAGCAAATACAATTCAGAATTTACAAATCAGAAATATTGTTCAAGATTTTGACTGTTGCTATTTATCAACACATTCTATTGCTGATAAAGAAATTACACTCTATCATTTAATGTTAGATTTTTCAAGTAATATAAATTAAGTCTATATAAAATATGACCGCAAAACGGTTTTCTGTACCAAGTGGCTTTGAACAAATTACCGAAATGTTTATTCTATCCATTAATCTATAAAAATAAACAAAAAACATCAAGGTGCAAACCCTTTCACCAAAAAAATATTGCACCTTTTACAACCACAAATATTGAATACCACCCATGCCCGACCAAACCACCTCAAGTGAGGCACAAACGGGGAGTCCCGAAAACACTGCGGGGAATATGTATTCGCCCGAAATACAAGCAATTATCGACGAAATGACCGCGAAAGTTTCTCGTGCCGAGGCAGAACGCAAAAAAGCGAACGACGAAGCTGCAGGATACCGAATCCGTGAGAAAGAAGCAGACCAGCGCAAGCAAGCAGAAGAAGAAAAGCTCACCGAACTCAAGGCAAACCTCGAAAAGGAACTCGGCGAACTTAAAATCCTATCCGAAACGCAAAAATCACGTCTCGAAACCATCGAGTCATCCAGGCGCAAGGAACTTCTCGCTCGCCGGCGGCCAGGAAGCCTATGAGCATCCGAACCGGATCGGGGCGTCGACTCTCTGGATCGGGTTCCGGTCCGTTGACGAGGTGGCCGCGATAGACCGGCAGCTCGGTCCCGTCGATCGACTCGGTGTCCTTCGAC
>JACPWH010000001.1 GCA_016197185.1 Ignavibacteriota bacterium | reverse complement strand
TACTCCCTTACGTTGCCCGAAGGAAAATACAGAATCGTTTGTTCATACATGGGATATAAATCCGATACGGCATTTATCAATCTAAATGCAAATATCAAATCTGACCGTTTCCTTACTGAGAGTGTATTAAAGATGAAAGAAGTAGTTGCATCTGCATCGAAAGAGAATGATAATCTTACTAAAACTGAGATAGGTGTAGAGAAAATTGACATCAAAGAGATTGCAAAACTTCCGGTTATCTTTGGTGAAAAAGATGTGCTTAAAGCCATTCAACTCATGCCCGGTGTTAAATCGGCAGGTGAAGGTAACAGTGGCTTTTTTGTTCGCGGCGGTACTGCTGACCAGAATTTAATCCAGCTGGATGAAGCAACCGTTTACAATGCATCTCACTTGCTGGGTTTCTTTTCCACTTTCAACAGCGAGGCATTAAAAGATGTTACGATTATCAAAGGAAACAGCCCCGCACAATACGGCGGAAGATTATCTTCTGTCTTAGATGTAAAAATGAAAGAAGGTAACAATCAAAAATACTCCGTTACCGGTGGTTTGGGGTTAATCAGCAGTCGTCTGGGTGTGGAAGGCCCAATTGTTCAAGACAAAGGCTCATTTATTGTGTCAGGCAGGCGAACGTATGCAGATGTTTTCTTGAAATTTACTGATGATTTCAAAGACAACTCTCTCTACTTTTATGACCTTAATGCAAAGGCAAATTACAAAATCGACGACAATAACAGAATTTTTCTTTCCGGGTATTTGGGCAGAGACAAATTAGGTTTTGGTGCCTTTGGAATTGATTGGGGAAACATAACAGGTACATTACGATGGAACAGTATATTGACCCCGGATATCTTCTCCAATACCTCAATCATCTATAGTGATTATAGTTACCAAATAGGTATTACCAGTGGTAAAAGTAATTTAAATATCAAATCAGAAATAAAAGACTGGACTCTCAAGGAAGAATTTCAATACTTCCCTAATTCTAACAATTCAATTCGCTTTGGTTTCAACACCATTTATCACAATCTTATACCAAACCGTTTTTCGGGAAATGTAATAAATGAGGCAGAAAAAAAAGGAAGATACAGTTGGGAAAATGCAGTTTTTGCAAGTAACACTATGAATATAACAGAAGAACTAACCCTTGATTATGGCTTGCGCTTGAGTGCCTACTCAATCCTTGGAGGCGATACATATAAAATATATGATAAAGGAGTTTTGGTTGACAGCGTTGTGCTGGCATTAGGTCAGTTCGGAAAAACGGATTACAACCTTGAACCCCGTGTTCAGTTCAGCATTTTACTTAATGAAAAAAGCAGTGTCAAAGGTGGCTATGCTCGAAACACACAGCACATGCATTTGCTCAGTAACAGTACCATCAGCACACCTACCGACCAGTGGATTGGTGACTCTTACAACATCAAAGGCGAACTTTCAGACCAAGTGAGTTTGGGGTACTTTCAAAATTTCGGAGAGGAGGATAATACGTACCAATGTAGCATTGAAACCTATTACAAAGATTTACAGAATCAGGTAGACTATAAAAACGGTGCCGACATCAATTCATCACCTGATATTGAAAGTGAGTTACTATATGGCAAAGGTATGGCTTACGGTGTTGAATTATTGGTAAAAAAAGCACAGGGAAAATTCACAGGATGGATTGGCTACACTCTGTCAAAAACAGAAAGGAAAATCGACGGCATCAATGATGGCAACTGGTATAATGCCAAACAAGACCGTACTCACGATTTATCAATTGTTGCAATGTATGAGCTTAATGAACGGTGGTCATTTTCTGCACTCTTTGTTTACAACACGGGCAGTGCCGTTACATTTCCAAGTGGGAAATATGATGTTGGAGGTAACACACTTTTCTACTACACCGAACGCAACGGCTACCGTATTCCTGATTATCACCGCTTGGATTTTGGAGCTACCTACACAATATCTCATGATGAGAAATATGAATCATCATTGAATTTTAGCTTGTATAATGTGTATGGAAGGGAAAACGCTTACACTATCTCATTTGCCAACAGTGAAAGCGATCCTACTAAAACTGTAGCTACACAAACATCTTTATTTCGTTGGATTCCATCCGTTACGTACAATTTCAAATTCTAATTTATAAAAAATCCAAGCTATGAATAAATATCTCTGTCTTATTCTCATTACTTTCTTGTTTGCATCATGCACGAAAGTAATTGACATTGACTTAAACTCTTCCAATCCGCTAATTGTAATCGAAGGAAATATTTCTGACGAGCCGGGACCATACACAGTCAAACTTTCCAAAACTGTGAACTTTAGCGATGCAAACACTTACCCACCAGTTACAGGTGCATTGGTAGTTATTTCTGATAACACAGGAGTTACCGATACTTTGAGCGAAACTGTTTCGGGTTTATATCAAACCCATCATATCGCAGGCATTCCCGGAAATACGTACACATTAAAGGTTATTGCCGAAGGCAAGCAATATGATGCTGTTTCCTCCATGCCCAAGAAAGTAAATTTAGATTCAATTCAGTTCGATTTGTTTAAAGACCCAGACGAAACCGGCATTACTTACGCTGTTGTCCCTCTTTATTTCGACCCAGTTGTATTTGGTGATAATTACCGCTTTTTCTTTTCTGCAAACGGAAAAACTGATAAATCATATCAAGTCACCAACGATAATATTGGAAACGGAAGCATTAATCAACAACCGTTTTTTAGTGGTGATGTGAAATTTCATGAGGGCGACACAGTAACAGTTACCATGCTTTGTATTGATATAAATACCTATAATTACTACTACACACTCTCACAAATATCAGAAAGCGGACCAGGAGACGGTGCTGCGTCATCCAATCCACCAAACAACATCACAGGTAACAAAGCATTAGGGATTTTTTCTGCATACACTACGCAAACAAAAACTGCAATAGCGCGCTAAAAAATTAGTAGTATAGTAGGTTAGTTATACGTTGATCTGCCCCTATTTTTTGGATAGAAATGGGGAAAGATCAAATTCCTTATTACTCTGAATCTAATTCCTCAATCTCGGATCAGTAGCATCCCTAAGCGCATCCCCAATAAGATTATAAGCAGAAACCGTAAGAAATATCATCACCCCCGGATACACCGCCAGCCACCAAGAAGCAGAACTCGATCGGGCACGGAATAACACCGACCCCCAAGTAACGACCGTTGGCGGTACTCCAAACCCAAGGAAGCTAAGAGCAGATTCGGTAAGAATCGCTCCTGCAATACCAAATGCAGCAGAAACCAACACAGGTGCAATTGCGTTCGGCAAAACATGACGAAAAATCACACGTGGTTGGGAATAGCCAAGTGCAGTTGCAGCAGTAATAAAATCCAATCCTCGAACTCTCAATACTTCACCGCGCACAAACCGTGCAATGCTCGTCCAATTGGTAAAACCTATTAATCCCATAATAAGCCATATACTTCCTTGCTGCACCATTGCAACAATCGTTATTATCAGAAAGAAAGTAGGGAAAGTTATCACAATTTCAATAAGCCGTGAGATGATAATATCAATCTTACCTCCATAGAATCCTGCTAAAAGTCCGAGTATGATTCCAATGGTGAGAGCAATACTCATTGCTACCAATCCAATAGCAAGAGCATATCGCGAACCGTGAATAATTCCCGAAAGAACATCCCTCCCAATATCATCCGTTCCGAAATAATGTTTTCCTGAAGGTTTTCTCTCTTGAAGAGAAAAGATATTCTTATCGGTTGTTTCGGGTGAATAGGCAACGGGAGGAAATATAGCCCAGTTGTATTTTAGTTCATTCCAGCTGGCAAGAGCCATTTCCTTTTCAAATGAAGTTAGTCCAAGTGAAACACCATATTGCTTAACTATTGGAAAAATCACAGTTCCTTTGTATGAAGCTACAATCGGTTTTTCATTTGCCAGAAAATCAGAAAAAACGGCGATAAATACAAGGAAACTGATAAAATAAACGGAAAGAACACCGAGTCGTTTTTTACGAAACTGCCTTTTTACAAATGCACCGTAGGATTCATTTCGTGGAGTTGATTGTTTGGAGGTTGATTCAGAAGGAGTACTCATACTATTTTACTTATTTACCTATTGATATTTAGAATGTGATAATTGAATTTAGGAATATACTATAATCATATTTGGTTGCTGCGCCTATAGTTATAAAGTTCAGCGACAGAAACAATTGAACAACAAGTTGCACAAAGCTCATAAAAATCTTAAAGACAAATTTCTTAAAATTTCCATTGTACTGACCCTATTGGAATTGTCATTTTCCCTGAATTATTGTTGCCTGATGCAATCATTGCAAGACCGATGGGAGAAACATCCCATCGAAGAGAAGAATGTGATTTTGCTTCAGCCGCAGCATCCTCTGAAAATGAATTGACCATAAGTGCATATCCTGCTGTAGCTCCAAGAACTCCAAAAAGAGATACGGATCTATATTCTCTGTCAAAAGCTATTCCTAATCCAATACCGATTAATCCCCCTCCTACGGTACCAAGACCCGTAAATATCCCGCTGCTCTCACTGAAATCCTTATTCTTTACGATTTGCCATCCAATATATTCTCCTAAAAGATAAGATGCCATAGTTGTTCCAACAATCAATTTACCATCTACATTATCAGGATGAATTATAGCTGCTATCGAAAGTGGAAGTAATGCTGCAATATATGCAGGAGTTACCATAATTGAAGCATCACTACGGGTAAAGTGTTGTGTTCGGGCTAATTGAGTTCCCGCATAAATGCTTAATGCAGATGCTCCTAAAAGGTAAGAAGCTGTAGCATGTTTTGAATCGTCTTTTTCGAGTAAACCGCTAATATATTCTGCTCCGAACGCCAAACCCAATCCTCCTGCCCAAGAAGAACCGATTACTCCCGCATCACCATCGCTTATATTGTATTTATTTGCTATGGTAACACCTGCGATAGTACCAATAATACCTGTTGCCACACTTAATCCTATCATAGCTCTGTATTTTGAATCATTACCATTTTCATATTGACCTGTTTGGTAATTATATTGTCCGCTAGACCTCAAATTATTCCATCCGCCTATAGCTCCATACAAGAAATATCCTGTTGCTATTCCTATTGCACTTCCATTTATTCCAAGAGCTGATGCTCCTTTTGTGACATTTGACTTGGAAGTAATTAAATAAGGAATGAAAAATCCTCCTGCGCCACCCATAATGTATATCAATGAACCGGAAGAAAGGTCATGAGGATCGGTAGCCAATACGAGCATGGGTCCATAATACGTAAGCGAAACTATAAACGTATAGGTCAGAAACTCTGCTCTCCCACTTTGATCAAGTCCTAATTCAGGTGACTTTTCATAAATAATACGGTCAATTCTTGCTCTGAGAGTATCAATTTCAATTCGATTTTTACTCACCCTTTTTCGTTGGAGAATACCATCTTTCAAGGAGGTTATTTCTAATGTAAAAGTAGATTCATCAATTTTGAACAGAAGTATTTCTTTGAACTCTCCATATTCATCAAATAAAGGAACTAATGTAGCTTGCTGTGGGGTGATAACAAGTATTTTTCCGGCTGAATCAAATGAAACCTGTTGCTCTTGAGCATTGGAGGATATGACTGAAGTTATAATAAGAAAAAGTAATACCAACAATTTTACAGGTATATTGTTAGTTCGTATAGATGTCATTATTACAGTATAACTTATTGAAGTACTATATTATTCATTTAGTTTTGTAGCAATCGATTTTAATACATTCAATGTATCAATAATCAGCAACTAAGTATTGCAACTCCTACAAATTACTATGATGGATACGTTCAGATTTGATTAACGTATGCAATTCATCACGAAAATACACAAAATTGGCTTTACAGATGGCAATTTTAGTATCTTTTCGAGAGAATTATCCATAAAAAAAAGCGAACCGCAAAGTTCGCTTTCGCTTAACAGCTATTTGTTACCGAATTACATTTCTTTCATCAATTTAGCCACAATATCCGAAGGACTGATATTATCCGCCTCTGCATTGAAGTTTGCCACAATTCTATGACGGAGCACAGAAGCTGCAATAGCGCGTACATCTTCAATTTCGGGAGAGAATCTACCTTGCAACGCTGCGCGGGTCTTAGCTCCGAGAATCAAATATTGCGATGCGCGAGGTCCTGCACCATAATTCAGAAAATCTTTTACAATCTTGCTTGAATCATTCTGCGGACGTGTAGAGCGCACTAACTTCAC
>JACPWH010000123.1 GCA_016197185.1 Ignavibacteriota bacterium | reverse complement strand
AGAACCACTCCAAAGAACTTGCAATTATACCCGATGATACAATCCGTCTTGCACGTTTTACAGAACGGATAGTTGGAGTAACAACCAGACTTGAACAGCGAATCAATTCACTTACAACTCTCCGATATGGTGGTGAAGCGGAGTATTCAACTTCAGAGCAATCCCAATACACAGAAGAAATAAAAGGACTCAAACTGGCAGGATACGGACACCTTGTGCTTCAACCGGAATCAAAGAGTTTTACTCTGCGGACAGGCGCACGGGTATTATATGCAGATGCAAAACTCATTCCGACCCTTGGTGCAGCAGGTGAGTTGAGGTTTTCTGATAATCTTTCTCTTTCTCTCGATGTTTCACAGAGTAGCCGAACTCCGTCAGCTGCAGAAGGGCTTGCACTTGATGCTGAAAAAACACTGTTGGGTTTTTCAACATTGAAATATAAATACGATTCTCTTGGATTGAGTTTTACCGCTTTTTCTCGCCTTACTACCGATCCCATTCTTTCGGAAGGTATTCGAAGGGTAACTGATACTGTTCTTACATCACATTCATTCAACGGTGATTCACGGCGTACAATCGGTTTGACTGGGCAAGCGCAATTAAAACTTGGAACATTGAGTGGAAGCGGATTCTTCCAACTCTACCAAACAGCTACAAACGGCACGACGGACAACCGTTTCCCGTTATTTTACGCAGGGATTTCAGCTCAGTATGAATATCAAATCGGGCAAAGTTTACTGCAAGCAGGGCTATCGGTGAAATTTCTCGGTGTATTTACCGGGGAAACATTTTTGCCACAGACATGGACGTCGATTCCATCACGTTCAGGTGAATCAAACGCTACCTTCAATGGGATTGATGCATTTCTTATGCTACGTTTGGGGAATGCGTTTGTTCGGGCAACCTTCTATAATATCATCTCGCAAACGTATTATTACGTTCCTATGTACCCTCAATTGGATAGGAATCTCCGGCTTAGTGTTACGTGGTCGTTCTTGGATTAGAAATTCAAGTTATGAGTTTTCTCCAGTGCCTCCATCAACGCAATACACACCTGCTGCACTTGTGATTGTGTCAAATCAGGGTAGCTTGGAAGATTAATCCCCCTCCACCCAATTTCTTCAGCGATCGGATGACGCTCATATTTCCCTGAATACATTGGCATGGTATGGACAGGATAAAACGTAGGTCGTGTTTCAATTCCTGAATGTTTAAGGTGTTCACGAATATCATCACGCTGGCGAACATGAGGAGCAAGTACCGAGTACATCCAATAGGAATGTTGCACATCTCCAATCGGAGCATGAGTAGTGTATGGACTGTTGGATAGTAGTTCATCATACCATCCTGCAATTTCAATCTTACGGTTAATAAGCTCATCAGCACGTTCCAATTGAGCCAAACCGATTGCAGCACAGATATTGGTCATTCGGTAGTTAAAGCCAATTACATCGTGCCAATACTCACGGTATTTAGCCAGCCCTTGTCCTTTGAAATGGAGAGTACGTGAATAGAGTGTTTCATCGTTTGTTACCACCATTCCACCTTCGCCTGTCGTAATTGTTTTATTTCCGTAGAAACTGAAAGTTGAAATATCACCGAAACTGCCCACATGACGACCTTTATAGAGCGTTCCGAAAGCTTCAGCACAATCTTCTATTAAAAAGATGCGATTTTCTTTTGCAATTTGAGAAAGAGCATCCATATCTGCCGGATGCCCGTAAAGATGTACTGCAATAATTGCTTTTGTTTTTGGGGTGATTTTCCGTCTGACTTCCTCGGCATCCAATTGCCATGTATCACGAGCCGAATCCACAAACACAGGAGTTGCACCTGCATAGACGATTGCATTAACCGGAGCGATATAGGTAAACGTAGGGACAATTACTTCATCCCCCACACCAATACCTAACGCAACTAAAGCAAGATGCAATGCCACAGTTCCATTGCACACTGTAGAAGCATTGCGAATGCCGATATACTCTGCAAACCTGCTCTCGAATTCACTTACAAAACGTCCTTTCCCGGAAATCCAGGCGGTGTCCAGACATTCGTTTACATATTTCTTTTCATTGCCTGCAAGCGACGGTTGATAAACGGGAATTGAGTACAACATATCAGTATTTGAAATCGTTATGAAAATTCAATATAATAATCGTTTCTTAGAATCCCTCACCCTACTCTCTCCCAAAGGCGAGAGGGTTCATTGGTTGTTTTCACCCATTTCCTTCTCCTATTGGGAGAAGGTGTCCGAAGGACGGATGAGGGATTTTCTCTTGCCAATTTACAGAACATATTCATGATGGATTATTTCGGCTTACGCCCTACAAGCCGTTTAATAGCCGCAATTTCTTCTTCATTGAAAAACCCTGTAAACCTAAAGAAAGCCACCAAAACTATAATTGCAAGTATCTTAGTCCAAATCATATCAGGGAGTGCATTTACACCCCAAAATATTCCTAAGGTGACTATGATAATCAAGAATATACGTTTCCATTCATACGGAACAGGATAAATGTTTCTTGAATAATAGTATAAAACTATCATACTCAGGAAATACGCTCCAAACGTTGCCCAAGCTCCGCCGTAAATTCCATATTTCGGGATGAGAATAATATTCAACAGTACATTACTCGCCGCTGCAATTACCGTTGCAATCGGAAGGAACTTTGTTCTTTTAGTAATGTGAAATCCGGCAGCCAAGTTTGTGAATATCCCGTTGAAGAAATACCCGCCCATTACGATAGGAATAATCCCCATCCCGCTCCAAAATGCAGGATTGATAAATCTCCCGCCCACGAATGGCATTCGTACTACATATTCCATACCAAAACTTATAATCAGGAATACTAAAGCGCAACAAAGTGTAAAATAAGTAAGGATACGGCTGAATAGTATTTTGGAATCTCTTTCCTCATGATTGCTCAGATAAAACGGCCTCCATGCAAATTCAAAGACTGCCACGAGTAATAGCATCGGGAGTGCCAAACGGTAGTTGACGCTGTACATCCCAAGCATTTCAGGTCCGCCGATTGCTTTCATAATCGGACGGTCGGCAACTTGGAGTATCATAAGCGATAATGCAGAAGGTACAGTGGGTAGCCCAAATACAAGCATCTCACGCAATAATGACTTACCACCTCTCAACGGAGTAAGCCATTGCATAATAATGGGGATAAATGCAAGAAATGCGACACCTGAAGAAATAATACCTGCAACTACAATCCCCATAATCCCCATTTTAAAAACTGCTATCAACAGATAGGTTGCTATCACATTCACTGCAACTGTCATAATTTTAAGTCCTGCGAAAACTTTTGCACGGCGGTTCATTCGAAGAACAGCATAAGGAATAAACGTCAGTACATCACAGAACGGTATAAACGCAGCAATACGAATGACTGAACTGCCGAACCTTGAATTGATTTCAGGAAAATACAAGGCAACACTATCGGCAAATACAAACACCATCAGCGTAAAAAATCCACTAACAACAAAAATCCCCCAGAATGAATAGGAAAACGCCTCCTTTGTTCTGTTAACATTATCTCTAACAAAGAATCGAAAGAACGATGTATCCAATCCTACGCAATAGACGATGGTAATAAATCCGAGGATAGAGAATAAATCTGTGAAAACCCCTATTTCTGTTTTGCTGAGGTAGTTGGAATAGAGTGGCGTCAGGAGGAAGGTCATGAACCGCACAAGGATAGTGGTCAGACCGTAAATCAAGGCATCGGAGGCGAGTGTGCGGAGTTTTCCGAGCATAGAGGGGAGCAATAAATAAGGAACCTATTTCACAATCCCGATATAAAGATAAGCAATACCAAACGTGAATGGAACATAACGGCGTTCTGAGAATACCCCGCTTGCATCCATCATTTCTACAAACTTCTTTCCGCTTGGGAAAACTGCTGTGGTGTCCAATAGATATTGATACGCATCTTTGTTCTTACCCGTAACAAGCCAGCCCAGTATCGGCATGAATGTTACGCGATACAAAGAGTAGAGATACCTAAATGCTCCTTCGGGCTGACCAAATTCCAAAATCATTACCCGTCCTCCCGGACGCACTACCCGTGCCATCTCTTTCAAGCATTTCGGAGGAGAATCTACATTCCTGATCCCGAATGATATACTCGATATATCGAAGGAATTATCAGGATATTGAAGATTCATTGCATCAGCTATTTCGAATTTGATTTCCAAGCCCAGCTCCTTAGCTTTTGCAGGAGCGAAATCCAGCATCTCTGCACAAAAATCAGTACCGATGACTTGACCCGATTTTCCGACTGTTTTTTTGAATTCAATTGCCAAATCCCCTGTTCCTGTGGCGCAATCGAGAACTCTCATTCCCGCTTTTGCCTCAGAAAGGCGCACCACTTTTCGTCGCCACAGTTTATGAATTCCGAGAGAGAGGACGGTATTTGTACGGTCGTAGCGGGAGGCAAGCCCCGCAAACATTGATCTGATTTGTTCGCTCATTATGTGTGTTCTGTTTTGGAAACGATTTTACAATGCAAAAATACAATTGTTTTGTGGGGAAATCAGCATGGGGAGGTGAGGGAATGAGCAGACATCTATTATAACATCTATTATTTATACCAGAACATATTACAACTAACCAAACTGTCAATGAACCTATGAAAAACGAACTGCAGCCAATTCATTGCCAAGTTGTTGAATTCCTGTTAAAATTCTTTGAGCTTGCTTTGGGGCAGGTTTTTTGGAGCCATTAGCATATTGTGCAAGCAAACTTTTGTTAATACCTATACGGTCTGCTAAAGCCGAAACATTGAGATAAGGAAATGAATCAAAGAAACTGGCAATGTCCATTTCATAAATAATTTCTTCGGGCGCATATTCAAAAGAATCTTGAAAGGTAAGATTAACCGCTTCAAGGAAATTTACTTTCAGCTCATCGTAAGTGTCTGCTTGTGAACAAATGAAATGATTTTTCACTGTTGATACAGCAGAATATCCAATTTCTTCTTTCATTACCTGTGCTATGATTTTAAGTTTTTTCATCTTTTGTTTGTTGTAATGTTAGTTTGCTTCAAGATTGCTTGCAATAGTCCTTTTTTAACCTCTTTTTACAACCTTCAGCTTAGACCATTTCTGCATCCAGTCCTTCTCCTTTATTCTATTTTCAAAAACCTCTATATCGATTCTTGGTGAAGGTCTAAGCATCAAATTTAAAAGATCATCATAACCATATGGTGCAATAATCTCTATCGAATCATGATTATTCAATCTGGCGGCAATACAAATGGCTGTTTCGGGCCAATATGATATTGCCTCTAATGATGTTGAATAAATGAGGTTATATTTCAGCTTCATTCTCGCTTGATTCTTAACTGACCACGGATATTGTGGATTCAAACTTTTAAGTACATTTTCTAAATGCAGCTCATATTCCAATGAAGTATCTTGATTATCGTAGAAAATGACATCCACATCGCTACTATTTGTTTCGGTTGTAGAATGTGAAGATAATCCCAAATCTTATTCCGTATAAAACCTGCGCCAATCCAGCAGTCATTCATATCTAATTTTTTTTACAATTTCCAGAGCAGTATAAATTCCTTTATCGGAACTCAGAATATTAGCGATTAAATCCATTCTTATTACTTTATTATAAAATAATTCAAACCATTTTTCGAGTCAATTAATATTCCATTATTTTTTTCAATTATTCTTCGGGAGCCGAAATTGGTGACGCTACATGTAAGCAGCAGAGTATTGATGTTCATTTCCTGTGCTTTTTCGATAGTGAGTCTTAATATTTCAGTGCCGTATCCCTTTTTTCTTTCACTTTTTCCAATTGCATACCCAATATGCCCTCCCAATTCTCTCAAATGATCATTGAGAAAGTGACGCAAGCGGCTGACACCCACCGGTTTGTTATTCACGAACAACCAATAGGTTGTGAAGGGTACCCAACCATCCGGTAAATTATCGCCATTTGCATAATCAACTAAGGATGCCAAATGCTCCTTAAATTCATTTGGAGTTATGTTGTATTCATTATTTAGAAATCCACTGTTTGGCTCTATGTCGTGGAGGAGATGCATTGCGTCTGCTCCGAAGGTTAGGTTTGTTTCTATTAGTTGGATCATATTATTTTTGTTGTTTTAGATTGTCATTAGGTGCTTTTGTTGAGGCAACTCGCAATGACCGACGGGAATTGAATTAGTAATTCTACTATAATTCAATATCAAATTTACTTCCTTCAATTTTATTGGTACCAGAATTATTATTTTTAGCAAATTCAAACAATGCTAATGAAGCCGAAACAGCAACATTCAAGCATTGTACTTGACCAAACTGTGGGATAAATAAAATTTCATCACATTTTAATAGGAATTCTTCAGGTATTCCTTTACCTTCGTTCCCAACAATTAAATTACTATCATTATTAAATTCATATCCAATAATACTTTTAGATTTTTTCCCAATCTCGATTGCTATATTTTTATAATTATTTTTTTTTGACCACTCGAAGAATTCATTTTCATCATAATAATTTTCTATTATACATTTTTTTTCAAGTTTTCTTGAAAATGCCTGAGAACCCTGTTTGAAATCCCATGGTGTATCATACCCTACAAAAATAACTTTGTTCCCGTCAAATGCTACGTGTGACCTAATAATCATCCCTACATTTTGAGGACTCTTTACTTTGTATAACACTGTATTAAATTTCTTCACAATCATAATTTATGCTTATTGACAACTATTTTCTTTAACAAAAACTTACAAATAAAATCATCCACTCAAAAAATAATATTTATTTTATTTCTCTCCCTCACCTATTAACATCCAAATGCACCCGCTCCCCACTATCCAACGGAATAACCCCCACCCTTTTCTTAAACCACCCCCATTCCTCCATCATCTCTTTCATTTTTTGGGGATTTGATTTCGAGAGGTTGTTGGTTTCTCCCCAATCTTCATCCAGTTTATACAAAGTGAACGCTTGTTCATCGAATGGGTCGCTTATGTTCGTGATTTTCCAATTTCCTTTTATCAGCAGGCACTCGCCGTAATGTTCCAACCCATAGACATAGTTTTCATCGTGGATAGCGTTGCTTTTCCCTATCATGAATTGTAAGAATGATTGTCCAGCAATAGGAGTCACTTTCTTATTGTTATACATTTCGGGATACTGTACTCCTGCAATTTCTAAGAATGTAGGGGCTAAATCCGTTACATTGACAGCTGTGTTTTGTTTTCCATACGGGCGCTTACATAATGCGCCCGACACAATCAACGGAGCACTCACCCCGCCCTCCGTAGTATATTCCTTGAACAACTTGAATGGAGCAGCCCCTGCCTGCGCCCACTGTGGACCATACGAAACAAAGGAAGTCGGCTTGCCCATATTGGCGTAACTATTATTGTAATGCTCACGGATATATGGTCCGAATTCGGAATGATCGTAGAAATCTTCTGCAGCAGCCCCATTGTCCGACATAAATACAATGAGCGTGTTATCGAGCTGTTTGGAATCTTTCAGGTATTGAATCACCTGCCCTATGTGCTTATCGAGATTATCTACTAAAGCTGCATATAATTCCATTTTTCTAGATTCAATCTTCTTTTCATCTGCTGTGAGTTTATTCCACGGTTTGATACTTTCGAGACGTGGCGGCAATACCGCATTTTTCGGTATAATCCCTTTGGCTTTCAGAGCTTTGAAACGTAGAATCCTCAAGGAATCATACCCCATATTGTATCTACCTTTGTAGGTATTCAAATATTCATCAGGAAGTTGGAGAGGCCAGTGCGGAGCAGTGTAGGTGAGATACGCAAAGAAGGGCTTATCCTTTTGTGCATCCTTTATATAACCAATCATTTTATCGGTATAAACATCAGTAGAAAATTTCCCTTCCGGGAACTGAACCGTATTGCTATCCTCACGATACTGAGGCGGTCTGCCTCCGAAAACAGATTGATTGCCAATATGATTAGCCCCGCCGTCAAGCAAAGAAAAACTCCTTTGGAAACCTTTTGTACAGGGAATATCGACAGGTCTGCTTCCGAGATGCCATTTACCCGACATAAACGTTTGATAACCTGCATCCTTCAATAACTGAGCAACGGTTACAATCCTATCAGATAAATGATGTTCATAACCGGACTTCCCTTCTCTCGAAGTTCCTTTTACCGGAAACATTGAACCGAGACCTGCCACATGATTATCATTCCCTGATAGTATCATACTACGGGTGGGAGCGCAAAGAGGCGCAGCATGAAAGCGGGTAAACAAAATTCCTTTTGATGCCAATAAATCAATATTCGGAGTAGATATTTCACTGCCGAAACAGCCCAAATCTGTGTAGCCCATGTCGTCTGCTACGATTAATAGAATATTGGGTTTGGTTGGTTGTTTTGATGGTTCAGATGCCTTGCCAATGAAGCAGGAAAAGATGACAAGGGAAACGTGAAGGAATATATTTTTCATGTATATACTTCATTAAGGATTGAAACATAATTTTAGAATACCTCCGGCAATGTAGCCCCCACCCCTAAAGTAAACGTCCCGATATTCCACGTATTCTTCCCTACAAATCGAGCTGAATACCCCATATCCAAGAACCAATTCTCACTTACATATATTCCAAATGAAGCACCTGCAGCTACATAGCTTTCCTGCAAAATTGTTCGTCTCGGGTTGAACTCTTCATTCGTCGGGAAACTACTCATGCTTTGGAGTATATCCATGTAAATCTTAATTAATGTAGAGGGAATATTCTTAGCACCCAATTCAACATGCACCGACAGTTCATCGGATAAATCCTCAAAACGGTGATTGTACAGTAATGAACTGGCTAACCAACTCTCCTTGAATGGATACCCGAATTCCAATCCCCCACCTATTTGAAAAGCTCCGTCACTTAAAAAAGGATGTGGGTCGCTCGCTACACCGTTATGAAACCCCGGGGGGATTTTTACCATCATAGAAAGCGAAGTAACACCCTTTCCCGTGTTAATTTTCCACCGTGTTCCAATTCCATAATATACAGCTTGGGTAATATTAAAATCCGCTTTTGTATCCCCATCTACTGTAATATCATCGGTAGAATATACTTCGTGCAAAGCGAAACGTCCGGCAGGAATATCCAACAGCAATGTGACATCATCAGTCAGCCCGTATTCGGCGTACACACCGCCCAAAATACCGCTTAGTTCCATTGCGTAATCTCTACCGTTCAAATAGAGCGCAGAAGTATCCCTCTTATAGAAAATATTATCACCTGCCAAATCTTTGTAACTCGATGCCAGCATCGTTCCTATATATGCTTTGGCAAAAAGTTGGTTCTTGGGCTGTGTCCACCCACCTGCAAATAAAGAATGAGAACAAATCAAAATTACAACGAGAGGTAGAATGTAAAGCCGGATTTTAGAATAATTCATTATTAATTTTGAGAAGGGAAAGAGGCTGAAACGACATAGTATTTTTCAAATGCAAAGTAGCATTTTTTTCTGATTTGAAAGGCAAAGCAAAGAGTTAATTTTTCAAATATTTTCTGTTAGTTTTACAAGTTACAAGAGTGAAAGTATTAGCTTTTCTTCGTATTTTTGCGATTGGAATAACAAACGGTAAACGAGTTTACTTTCGACAGGTAAATCCCCAATACATCTCACATAATGGACAGTACAAATTCGGAGCAGAAACAGCAGCAGACAAAACAATGGCAAAAATATGCCATTGTTTTGTGCATTTTTTTTGCTTCGCTGCTATTTCTGTTCTTTCTTACGGATAAAGTACTTATCCCGTTGATAGTACACTCTAATTCTACTGTCAAAGTACCGAATGTGGTGGGAATGTCAGTTTCGCAAGCAAAAACAATTTTGGAGCAGAGCCACTTATCGGTGCAGGGAATTCGTGAAGTTTCGACAGACAAAGCACCTGCAGGAATCGTTATAAATCAACTACCATATTCAGATGCAGAAGTAAAAGAAGAACGGCATATTTATATTACGGTAAGCAAAGGTAAAGAAATGATCCGTGCGCCTCAGCTTGCCGGTAAGTCATTACGGGACGTTCGTATTGCACTTATGCGCCTCGGGCTTCAACTTGGTACGGTTAATTATGATTTCAGCGAAACAGTTGCTGCCGACTTGGTGGTAGCACAAAGCGTTCCGCCGGGAAGTGAAACACAGCACAATGAGGTTATCAGCGTAGTGATAAGTCGTGGTTCTGAATCCCAAATAACTGTTCCTGTCCTCGTTTTCGGAACTCTCGACGAAGCCCGTGAAAAACTAATGGACGCAGGACTTATTTTAGGAAAAGTTACTTCTGTAAGTGATGCTACATATATCGACGAAACTATTATTTCTCAAGAACCGGAAGCCGGAACTGTCGTTTCAAAAAATACTCAGGTGAATGTGTCTGTTGCAAAATAAACTATATTTCTTCAATTCTTAAGAATTATGATTCAATACACAGTAACGGTCTCAGTCCCGAACGAACTTGCCCGTGAGTGGGAAACATGGATGACTGAAAAACACATTGACGATGTTATGGCAACCGGTAAGTTCATTTCTGCTCACCTGTGGCGATTACAGTCCCCCGAAGGAAGTACTTATACCAGATTTCAGACACAGTACGCAGCCGAATCTATGGAAGACTACGATGACTATCGTATGAATTTCGCCCCGTCACTTCAAGCTGACCATTCAGCAGTTTTTAGTTCAAAAGTGACAGCTTCACGTGAGATTTTGGAAAGTATTAAAAAGTGGTAATACCAACATTTGTGAAGTTGTGAAGACACCATTATTATACTAAAACCATATTTTTTCTTCCCTAAAAAAATCATCGTTTTGTCATTACTTTTTTACAACGTATTTTCGACTTCGTTTAATCCACTATACTCTCCTCAAGTAAGGTTTTTTCTATGAAGCGTCTTATTACACTTTCTTCTTTTGCTATTGCATTAATTATTGCTATTGCAGGTTGTGTCTCGCTTAATGATCACGAAGGAGAGCCACCGGCGGCGCAAGATGCACCTGCCCCGTCTAATTACAGACCTGTTTTTGTAAAACAATCTATACCTGTGGGCAATTCTACGGGTGGCGGTGGAATCTATATGAGTGCTGTAGATGCACACGAACCGAACAGAATAAGGGTCTATGCTCATGTGATTGACACAAGCGGTGCATACCTTACAGGTGCAAGCGCAATCAAATGGTGGTGCGGTGCTACTGATGAATTCGACGGCAAAGAACGGAAAATAAAAGTAAATATCCGTGAAACAACCATCAACGACCAAGAACCTCATGCAATTGCCCTTGTAATGGATCATAGCGGTTCAATGGGTGAAGACAGAGCACTTGCTATCCAAAATGCAGCAGAAACGGTAATTAACACCAAGAAATCGGAAGATGCAATCACTCTCATAAAATATGACGGTAAAGTCGGAGTGGAAGTTCCGCTTACACGCGATGCAAGTGAACTTCGTTCACGTCTGCAAAAAATCGGGCTGCAAGGTTATGGCGGATACACCGCTATACTTGACGGCATTATGGGCGGTATAAACCAAATCTCACCTGCGCAAGGGTACAAGCGTAAAGCGGTTGTTGTATTTACCGATGGTCAGGATAATAGCTCAAAAGCTACGAAAGAGCAAGTGATAGCTCTTGCTAAACAAAAAAATGTAATGATTTGTGCATTGGACTTCGGATACGGAGTAAACGGTAATTTTCTTGCCGATCTTGCCAAGGCAACAGGTGGCTCTTATAACAGAATTTACAATACAAATGAATTTGATCCTGCATTCGAGGATGTATATCGCCGCTTGAGAAATTATTATGTAATTGAATTTAATCCTGTGGACTACGGTTTCCATACAGTAAAATTAAAATTTTGCTTTCCAAAAGATAGTGCAAAAACTGAATTTACTTTTGACAATACCCCAGATGTCGGTTCGATTGCACTTTTGAATGTATATTTCGATTCTGATAAGTCCGACCTTAAATCTGAATCAAAAGCTGCAATTGATAATATTTCAACGTTGATGAAGATTTTCCCTGCGATGGAAATCGAAGTACGCGGACATACCGATTCTACCAATAAGACAAAAGACAGGGACCACAACATGAAGCTCTCCCAAAAAAGAGCGGATGCTGTAAAAAGTGAACTTGTAAAGCGTGGATATAATGGTGATAGGATTAAAGCAATTGGTTTTGGTGAAACCCGCCCGCTTGCCGATAATAAGAATGAAGACGGACGTGCACAGAATCGCAGAACGGAATTTATTATTACGAAGAAGTAGAATCTGAGCAAACTAAAGATATAAACGAAGAGACACTTTTTAGATAAAGTGTCTTTTTTTTATTTTTAGTATGGTTTATTCATTTAGTTTGTCATTTAATTTAAACCAGATTACGCGTTAAGATATTATAGAATTTGAAACCTACCTTTAACCCAATGCTACCATTAGGTTTGAAGGAAATTAATTTCTAAAAAATCTAATGCTACGTTTTAGAAAAATTCTAATCTATCTTTTTGATTTTCAATTATTTGGAATGAAATTAATTCTCAAAAACGTAACATGGGTTTAATAGTTCGAAAACTCAATATTAGAATTATCGTAATAAGGAAAGTATTATTTTAAATATGTCATCAAATACATATTTTAGAAGATTGTAAAGTAAATTTCTTTACAAAAATTTTATATTTTTCACATATTCTTAGAGGTAATGTTATGTCTATATCACGCCTGATTTTATCTATGATGATATTAGGGTTTGTTTCTTTGGTTTCTTGTTCCAAAGATGAAACAACCCCAACACAAACCGACACGTACACCAAAACAATGACTGCTACTATTGATGGTACTGCTTGGGATGGTAGCAGTTCAGCGACAGTTCAAAAGGTAGGAACCATGACAACAATTACAGGAACAGGAGCAAATGGTCAAACAATCACCTTCTCTTTGAATGATCCAATAATGGTACATTTCACACAATTGGGCTCTTGTACGTTTCAAGTAATCGAAGGATCCACAAACATCTGGTCAACAAAATCGGGGTTATCGTCGCTTATTACTATAGATACAGCTACTTCAACTATTATCGGAGGAAAATTTAACTTTACTGCATCTGCATTATCCGGCGCATCTACCGGAAGTAAGATAGCTACAGAAGGTAAATTTTTACTTAAATACTAAGGTTATTTATTGTCCGATGTGTAAGATTAAAAAGCAAAAAAAACTATATGAAGCAGGTGTGAGCAATCACATCTGCTTTTTTTATAGTTTATGAATACACTGAGTTTAGCACCACTTTCACACTGCAACCCGTTAGAATTTCACTATTTTTCACTCATTCTGCCTAAACTCGTTAAATCTTCCGTATTTTTGTACTCAATAATCCCCCGTTTTCTTTCGGAGCGTTTACACTATGGTATGTTACTGTTCAACAGTACTGTAATAATAGTGGAGGGGAAACGTTTCTGTTTTCCATAAAAAAACCTGCATTACCCAAATTTTCAATCTGAAATCGGATTGCACCCGGCAAATTACACCGCAGTTAATAATTGATACATACAAATTGATATATAAATTTTCCATTTAATGAAAGACAGAATGAATACATCGGGAACACTATTCGTAGTTTCTACGCCTATCGGGAATGACGACGATATTTCGCTTCGTGCACTTAAAGTACTTAAGACAGCTGACATTGTTGTTTGTGAGGAAGGGAAAGTGGGGGCAAAGCTTTTGCGTCAGCACAAAATATCACAACCGATAGAGGAACTGAACGAACATAATGAAGAAAGTACCGCAGCCGTACTGTTAGAACAACTTCGCGCAGGTAAAAATTTGGCACTCATTTCGGATGCAGGTACACCACTCCTTGCTGATCCGGGGCTTGCTCTTGTAAAATTAGCCATCAAGCATGGCATCGCTGTTGATGTTGTACCAGGTGCTTCAAGTATCCTGACTGCTCTCGTTCGGAGTGGACTCCCAAGCAATCAATTTGTATTTGCAGGATTTGTTAGCCGCAAGCCCGATGAGCGCATCACAGAGTTAACTGCACTTGCAAACGAGCGAAGAACTGTTATTTTGCTTGAAACTCCATACAGATTAATGCCGCTTTTAGAAGCAGCTGCGCAAGTAATGCCAAAACGGGCTGCATATCTCGGTTGTAACCTGACCTTGCCTTTTGAAACACACCACTATGGTACATTTACAGAACTTCATGCTAAATTCTCAGAAGAAAAATTCAAGGGTGAGTTCGTATTATGTTTTGCCGGTAATCCTAATGCCATCGAAGCTGCTGCAGCTCCTAAAGAGAATTTAGCTAAAGAATTTTTTGAAGGGAACGAACGTCCAAGAGGATTCAAATCTGAATCTGATGAAGATCGCAAACCAAAGTTTGACCGTACAAAAAAGGATTTCCAAAAGCCACGCCCTGTTGATTCAGAACGTCATGACAGAAGAGATGAACGACTTGTTCAAAAATTTGACGACAGACGTTCAAATGGAGATCGACCACCATTCAAAAAATTCGACGATGACAGACATGGCGGCGGTGAACGTCAACCATTCAAAAAATTCGATGATGACAGACGTGGTGGTGAACGTCCGTCATTCAAAAAATTTGATGATGACAGACGTGGTGGCGGTGAACGTCAACCATTTAAAAAATTCGATGATGACAGACGTGGTGGCGGTGAACGTCAACCATTCAAAAAATTTGATGATGACAGACGTGACAGCGGTGAACGTCAACCATTTAAAAAATTCGATGATGACAGACGTGGAAGCGGTGAACGTCAACCATTTAAAAAATTCGATGATAGGAAGTCAAGTGGAGACCGTCCACAGTTCAGAAAGTTCGACGATAGAAAACCAAGTGGAGACCGCCCGCCGTTCAGAAAATTTGATGATAGAAGTTCCGGAGAAGATAGTAGAGAAGGTGGAGAAAATCGTCGTGAAGGTTTCAGCGGCAGAGCAAGCGGAGGATTCAAGGGTAAAAGACCATTCAGCAAACCGGGCGGAAGTAAATTTAGCGGAAATAGAGCAAGCGGCGGTGGTCGTAGCGGAGGAGGAGGTCGAAGTGGCGGAGGAGGTCGAAGAAAAGGTCGTTGATGTGATTTAAGAGATACAATTATAAGTTTTGCTTAAAATCAACATATCGTTCTATTTCATGAGCAAGCATTCGCAGGACTGCCGCGATAACAGCTCCATCATCGATATAACCGACAAAAGGAATAAAATCAGGGATTGCGTCGGTAGGGAGCAAGAAATACGCAAGTCCTGCAAGTACTATAGCTTTTGATTTCCATTGTAATGAAAATTTACGATTTCGAACCATCTCGGAAAGAAGTTGTATTTCTATTATGAGCCTGCGGATAGATAATCGGGATATGGTGACTTTATCGGCGAGAGCACGAGTTTTAGCAGGAATCTCCTTCAGAATCTGATCTTCATCTTCCGGCCTGATTGTTGAGCGTTGTTGTTCAAACAAAACTTGGGCGGTATCATCTTCAGAATATAGTTGTTCTGTGCTTTGAGACCGCCCTTTCTTGTTAATTTTCTTGTTGTTCGCCATCATTGCGTTT
Organism: Ignavibacteriota bacterium; assembly: GCA_016197185.1. Lineage (GTDB taxonomy): Bacteria > Bacteroidota > Ignavibacteria > Kapaibacteriales > UBA961 > JADJXV01. The sequence goes on along the minus strand of JACPWH010000123.1, from coordinate 19,162 downwards.
CATTAGTGCATACGGAATAACAATGCAATATCCTATTACCAAAACAAGAGGAGCTACCGAAACAGCAAGAGGATTATTCCATGTAGTTTGGTATTTTGCAGGGTCATCGGTAATAGCGGTAGCCATCAATAAAAATCCAATGACGAGGATACCAAGTCCGGCTGCAAAAAGAAGATAATTACGTTTAGCAAGCGGAAAATTCCAAAGGTTGGCTTTTGCTGCAGCAGCTTTCGCTGATTTTGTTTGAAGTGTTTTTGCCATAATTATAATATATACGAATGTAAAACAGTAGATGTTTATTAGTTTTTCATTCACAAACTTAGCAGTTTCGGCCAACGTGAGGAAATAGAATTTTAACTCTTGGTAATTTTGTCTTATATTTAACAGTAAACTTACATTTTTAACAGTATTTCAACTTTCAATTTTTTCTTATGGCTTCTGATGCACTTTTTAAGTCCGATTTCCCTACACTTACACTTTTTCGACGGGGTAAAGTTCGCGATGTTTATGATCTTGGAGATTCGCTTTTGATGGTAGCTTCGGATAGAATGTCCGCTTTTGATGTGGTAATGGATAATCCGATTACCGGCAAAGGTGCAATCCTTACAAATCTTTCGTTATTCTGGTTTGATATTACGAAATCAATTGTTCCTAATCATCTTATTACATCCAATGTAAAAGAATATCCTGCGGAATGTTCACCATATTCTGAGCAACTCGAAGGACGTTCGATGCTTGTGCGTAAGACAACGCCATTGGCTATTGAGTGTGTAGTTCGCGGATACTTAGCAGGCTCGGGATGGAAAGAATATTCTGCTTCAAAAACTGTGTGTGGAATTTCTTTACCTGACGGTTTGGTTGAATCTTCCAAACTTCCTGAACCAATTTTCACACCTGCAACCAAAGCTGAAACAGGACATGACGAGAATATTTCTTTTGCAGAAGCAGAGAAAATCTGCGGTAAAGAGCTTGCCTCAAAAGCTCGTGAGTTATCATTACAACTTTATAAATTTGCATCTGATTATGCACGTGAACGGAATATTATTTTAGCCGATACAAAGTTTGAATTCGGAACATTGCCAAACGGTGATTTAATTTTGATTGACGAAGCACTTACCCCCGATTCATCCCGATATTGGCTTGCGGAAGAATACCAACCCGGCAAAACACAAACTAATTTCGACAAACAAGTTCTGCGTGATTATTTAGAAACGTTGAATTGGAATAAACAGCCGCCTCCGCCTCCGCTCCCTGATAATATTATTGCTTTAGTAAAGCAAAAATACCAGGAAGCTTTTGACCGGTTGACGAAGTAGATAGAGAAAATACAATCAAAGTCTTTTATATTACATACAGTTGATGATGTAATATCTTGTAAAAGCATCGCAAAAGAACATCATATTTTAAAAAGAGACAGCCCATTCGGAATAAAATGGGCTGTCTCTTTTTAAAATATATTGATTTTACATGGTTTTCATTCCCATAAAATCAACTATATATCAAAATAATCTTTTAGATTTTACTCCTCCACAAAAACAAAGCCCTTCGTAAACCTAAAATTTACAAAGGGCTTAAATCCAGTACGCCCGGCAGGAGTCGAACCTGCGACCCACAGCTTAGAAGGCTGTTGCTCTATCCAGCTGAGCTACAGGCGCATATTGTTTGGATTGCAAAAATACGAAATCCTATTCTTTGTGGCAAACTGTTTTGCTGGAAAAATGAATTTACAAAATAAAACAGCCGAACTATATATAGTACGGCTGTTTAAAAACACACTCAACAATTACCTGTATTTCTGAATTAACGGTTAATGACAAAAGGAAGTTGAACGCTTTCTTCTGAAGTATGAACGATAATTCTATAACTTCCACTTGAAATATTTGCAGGATTAATAGCAACAGTGTAGTTTCCTGGTGCACATTGTTGTGAACCAAGTTCCAACACTCGCTGTCCTAAGGAATTAACCATGTAGATTTCTACAATCTGTGAAACAGTACCCCCAACAGTATAGCTAAGAGTCGATTTATCCGTAGTAGGATTAGGTGCTGTTCTTAATGAGAGTATTGTTTTAGCTTCTTCAGATGGGGTAAACACACCTGCAGGTGCACTTCCCTCACCCGATAAAACAATCGTAGTAGGAATATCAGTTTGATTATTATTATTAGAATACATTTTGAGAGTTCCGCTATATACTTTTACAGCATTAGGAGAAAACGTAACTGAAAGGCTTTGCTTATCCCCGGGATGCAAGACAATTGGCAAAGAAATAGCTTGTTTAGTGAATACATTATCACCATCTATTTCAATTTTTGTAATGGTAAGGTCTGCATCACCTGTATTAGATATTTCAACAGGCAATTCTTTTGTTTTACCGTTAAGAATCTTATCAAATTTAACAGTAGAGACACTTGTTAATGTTGGCATTTTCTCTGCAGGACCTTCTACTGCCCAACCTGAATTATAGACTTCGTGTGTTACAGAATTTTGCGCCCACACAACTACCTCTAAGTTTGTCATGTCTTCTACTGTATTTTCAGAGGCAAGCTTAATACGATTTGCTGCTTGACCGTTCGCAGGTAAACGGTACGTTCCCGGGAATGTATATTCAAATCTTTTTGCAACCTTTACACCTTTGTACATTGGATCCAAATCACTTCCATTTTCATTTGGAAGCATTTTCTTTACAACATCTTCAAATTGGGTTTCGCCATTTGATGCTTTATTCTTTACTGTTAGTTTTTCCATAACAGCAACATATATTTTCATGTTCGGCTCATTAATATCCACAAGTGGGTCAAGTATTGCAGTAACATTAACTGTATTACCGGTAACTGTATAATTTGCTTTCCAATTCAAAAAGCAAGTTTGGCTGGTAGCTGCGTCTAGAACCGGTTTTGTAAAACTACTTGCATTGCCGTCCCATCCTCCATCTACCTCCATGCGGGGAATACTATTAATTGAGTAAAAGTCTCTTCTATTAATAGTCTCGTTTGTAGCATATGGATCACCGGTACCCGGGAAGTCCTGTTGAAACTTCAATACAGTGTAGTTACTTCTGTCGATTGGAGTGATAACATTATTAAGATTTTCATTACCTGGTTTACATGGACCGCATGTAGAAGAAGTAAATACCTCCAACAAAGGAAGGCGTTTTGCAACAATATCGACAAGAGACATCTTAACCGGAACTATTATGGTCTTATGTGGAAGATCATTTGATGTTAATGTAATTGAAGATGTATATGTCCCCTCAGTCATGGAAGCAGGGTTAACATTCATAACGACATCGAAAGATGCTCCCGGATCTACAATTATCTCCCCGGATTCACTTGTCAGCCATTTATCAGTAGAAGGAACTGAGATCGTAACATCTAATTCAAGTGTACCAAGATTTCGTACAACAAGTGTTTTCGAACCGTTAGTTCCCGTTTTGAGTTTATAATCAAGAGATAATGAATTCAAATTGATAATAGGTACAGGTGCTCCATCTACAAATTTATATGTATCCGGATTATCACTTCCATGGATATAGTATAGTGATGTCCCGTCGCCAACCATGTTATGAACATGATAAGTTGCAACAGGCATTGTGAAGGATGAGCTCCATTTTCCATTTGCAATATCATACTTATACATCGAAGATATAGTTACATTATTACCATTGGCTCCTCCGGCTACAAATAAATTTCCATTTGCTGATCCTGAAGCTGCACTATAAACACCAAGAGGGAAATCAGCTAATTTTTTCCAAGTAATTGTAGCTCCGCTCACTGTGCCTTTTAGTACTGAAGCTGATGCTGAATTAATACCTGAATTACTGTAGATTCCACCAATAAGATAAATATCATTACCAATAGCAGTTGCAGTTGAATAAATGGAAGCTAATGTACATGCGGTTGAATTACTCCAAGTGTTTGTTGAAGGATCATATACTTGTGTAATATTTGAAAAAGCATTTGCAGCGATACCACCTATAACATAGATTTTATTATCAACTACTGCCCCAGACATACCATACGTAGCAGTTTTCATTGTTGCTTTAACTGTATATGTATCGGCAGCAGGATCATATTCAAGTACTTCCGGTGTTGTAATACGCGTATTACCATTAATGTAATCCCCTCCAACAATATAGATTTTACCATTAACTGCTGCTGCATAACCATCCATTCGAGGTTTAGGCATCGAAGCTAATGTCTTCCACTGAGCACCCGGGGTTTTAGTATCTAACGACCATGCACCATTTGTAGCCTGACTTAAACCGGGTGCCCCGCCGAACATATACAATGTCCCGTCTAAATAAACCTGAGAAGCAAGTGCATTATAAGTCACCAAAGGTGTTGGTGCATCAAGCTTTGTCCACTGAGAATAAGCATTGCTCAGAGCAAAAAGTGAAATGGCTACTACAAGTGCCATCTCTTTAATTATTGAGTATCTTTTGAACATAACAGCTCCAAAATAAAATAGGTACAATACAGTTTTTATAAAATATCTAAGTGCTTTTTAACATTTTAGATACATACATACTCAAAAATATAATAAATATTTATATTGACAAATAGATTTAAGTCTTTCCCAAAAAAAACTATGATTCATTTCACGTGTAAATCCTCTTAATCCTGTATATTTGTGTTACAGGAGAATACTATTTTTTCATTTACTGCCGTTAAACCTTATGCTCTACGGACTTCACGATGCCTCCATCATACGCTTAATACAGATTGCTCTTCACGAGGATATCGGCGACGGGGATATAACAACTGAAAGTATATTTCACGAAGACTCACTTGCAGGCGCATCTGTTATTGTAAAACAGCCGGGTATTATTTGCGGACTACGTATAGCCGAACTTGTATTTCAAGACCTATCACCGGATATTAATTGGTATGCACTCGTTGAAGAAGGAGCTGAAGTAACCGCAGGAACAGTTATCGCAAGAGTTGAGGGTTCGAGTCTTGCATTGCTATCCGGGGAAAGAACAGCACTTAATTTTCTTCAAAGGATGAGCGGTGTTGCAACCAATGCAAGTCGATTTGTAAAAGCTGTAGAAGGCACAGGGGCAATCATACTTGATACACGAAAAACCATCCCGGGTTGGAGACTTTTAGATAAATATGCCGCTAAAACCGGTGGATCGCACAATCATCGTATCGGGCTCTTTGACATGGTCATGATAAAAGATAACCATATAGCTGCTGCAGGAGGAATACATGCAGCTATCAAAAAATGTCATGAAGAACTTCATAATGACCGTATCAAAATCGAAGTGGAAACCCAAACGTTCAGGGATGTGTGGGAAGTAGTTGAGTGCGGAGGTATCCATCGTATTATGTTCGATAATTTTACACCGGAACTCATGAAAAAAGCTGTTGAATTTGTGGATAAAAGATACGAAACTGAAGCATCGGGAGGTATTACCCTCAGTAATGTCCGTGAATTTGCTGAAACAGGAGTTGATTTTATATCCATTGGAGCAATCACTCACTCAGCTCCTGCTCTTGATATTTCGATGGATATTATTGTTACAAAACCTATGACTTGGGAATCAGCTTCAAAATGATAAATGATATATTCAAACTGACATTCCTGTTTATAATATAAGTAATATTTTTACTTGATTGGGAGCATCTCCCCCTGTAACTCACAAAGTGATTCACTCGACTGCACTTACAATAGAGTACACCTGCATAACAGCACTTGAGATTCTTGAAAATAGCACTTGTAAAAAATATTCTTGCATATTTTTATAATAAATTGTAAGTTGCTTTATCAAATCCACACTGCGTTTTTCACTTAACTTTGGAGACCTTTTTATGAAACGTTTTTCCGCGTTTTTATCAATTTTTCTGTTATCCTTGTCACTTGCAGTGGCTCAAAAACAGAATACAATTACCTCAGCCCAAGATTTAACCAATCTTCTAAAAGCCCCTACTAATGCAGGGACAAACTTTTACTTCTCGTTTCCTCCGTGTTATGAAGATGAATCAGCCGGAGGAAATAATGCGTGTAAAGTATTTGTAGCATCGAATAAAAAACAAACCGTTACTGTAGAAGTACCGGGAAAGAATTGGATAGCTGTAAAAACTGTTGAAGCAAACGATGTTGTGGAGTTTATTATTCCTACGGGGATTGCACAGCCGTTTCTAAAAGCCGGACGCGATGCAGCTCCTGTCGAACAAGTTTACAAACAAGCTGCTGTTCATGTATTTACAGAATCACCTGTTATTGTTTATGGATTAACCCGCTACTCTTATACAAGTGACGGTTTTCTGGCATTGCCTGAAAACGCACTTGGAACGGAATATATTGTTGCTGCTTATCCTCAATATACTGCTGTTGGGTCCGGCTATCAATTAGTGAGTGAAACCACCATTTCAGCCGCATACGACGAGACTGAAGTTACATTTGTAATGGGAGGCACTCTCCAGTCAGAAACCTCGGGTGGATTGAAACCCGGTAAAGAGAAAAAATTTACCCTCAATAAAGGGGATGTTCTTTGCTTTGCAAGCAATGGAGACCTCCAAGACATTTCTGGAAGTACCATTACCTCAACAAAACCCGTAGGTGTTGTGTCAGGCAACCAATGTGCAAATGTTCCTGCAGGAGTATATGCTTGTGATTTCATCTGTGAAATGGAAATACCTGCCTATACATGGGGGAAAGAATATCACGTTACACCCTTTTTCGGAAGGAGGAAAAACCCTATTATAAGGATTTTTGCAAAGGAAAAGAATACTAAGGTCTATAGGGATGGACAGGAGTGGTTAGTAATACCCAAACAAACACGCAAACTTGATGACGGCTTTGTTGAACGCAGATCGTTCGACGGTGATCCGAAAAGTGTAGTTATTTCAGCCGACAAACCAATTTATGTAGTGGAATACAATTCAGGACAAAGCGATGACAACGTTTCGAGTGATCCGTTCCAACTTGTCCTTACCCCTTTGGAGCAGTATCAAAAGGAAGTTGTTTTTTGCACCCCCGGGTCAGTAACCGGTAATAATAATTTTAAGGTTCACTATATCAACTTGATTTACAAGGTGACTGCCGACAGTACAATACCTGATGATATGGAATTCGCTTCTGTTAAGAACGGTCAATTTGTATGGGAAAAGGTAAGCAAGGTATTTGGTGCCAATAGGGGGCAAATATTCGGTGTACCGGTTGACGGAGCAATTTACGCTTGTAAACAGATTGTATTACCTGGTGACGGTATATATCGCTTGCGCTCGGAAGCAAAGTTTACAGCGTATGGATACGGATTTGGCAGTTATGACTCTTACGGCTTCCCTGTAGGAACTGCACTGGCTGATATTGGTACTACTACAGATACATCTAAGCCACATACCTCAGCATGGGTGCAAACTTGTGACGGTTCAATTACCAACGCCTCTGTTATGGATTATCCCGAAGACCCGACAATGCGTTCTAATTTGGGACTTATATCAATGGGCTCGGAATCCACTTTCAATTACAAGTTTACCTATGGGCAAACAACACCTTATATAGCAGGACTGTCTCGGTCAACCGACTGGTCTTTGAATGTGATCGATAAGTCAAAAGATGCTCATGCCGTACTTCATTTTGCGGACAGACGTGGGAATGACACTACAATCATAGTCGATTATACAGCTATTGCAATGCCTTCGGTTTCAATAAAAGATGGGGGGGATTTCGGATTGGTTACTGCAAAACAAGACAGTGCAAAGACTGTTACAATCACTAATCAATACAATAAACCCCTAACAATAGTACGCATCGAACTTGAAAAAGGCGACCAGGGATTTATTTTGGAACATGTAACCCTTCCATTTATACTTGCACCGGGCGAGACAATTGAGTTAAAAGTTACGTTTTCAAATACCATAAACGCTACCTACAAAGACAGAATTGGTGTAGGCGATTCTTGCAGTTTTAGTTACACAACAGCACTTAAAGCAGAGGTTGTAACTACGAAACCGAATATCTCTGCAAGAGGTTTTACCTACCCAACTAAAAATGCAAACACACGCACAGAATGTAAAACCATCGGATTGACTAATACTGGGGAAATTGATATTATAGTAATTGGAGATAATCACTCAACATCGCTTGCAGGAACACCTTTCGAAGCAGTAGATTGGAATTTAAAATATCCGGTTACTCTTAAACCGGGAGATACAATCAACCTTCAAGTGGATTTTGTACCGAAAGCAAAAGGTACATACAGTGCTACCATTTCTTTTACAACAAATGATAATGTACCTGTCAGCATCATAGAGCTGCATGGTACTGCAAATGGAAACGCTTTTCTCAAAACAACCAACAGCTTCATGAAGTGCTTAGTTAATCAAAAAATGACAGGCTCCATTACATTAAGAAATATCTCAGATGAAGATGCTATCATTATGAGTGATAATCATATTAAAGCTCTTGAAGATACCCCTTTCGAAGCAGTCGGATGGAACGTAGCATATCCATTTACTATCCCTGTAGGAGCAGAGTATCAATTGCAGGTTGATTTTCTTCCAAAAAAACCGGGTAACGATACTGCTACTATTATTTTTTACGATAATAACAATACTCCGTATGAAGCTCAAATCATTGGTATAGCTACAACTTCAACCGGAGTGAACGAAGACATCCGCAGAATCGGTAATGATGCAAATGGATTCAATCTTTCTGTAAACCCAAATCCAATCAGAACAACAAGCGGAACTGTAGAATTCATGATTCCTTCTCAAAGACTTACTGAATTAACACTTACCGATGCTACCGGTGCAAAAACCCTTACGCTTGCAAAATCAATATTCGATGCGGGCAATTATCAAGTGAGAATCCCTGTGGAACTACTAAGTTCAGGTTCATATACCCTTAGAATGGTTTCAGGGAAATACACGCTGGAAAAAAATGTGGTGATTGTAAAGTAACACATATCACTCTAAAGAAAAACGCCTTGCAGAATAATTCTGCAAGGCGTTTTTCTTTTTCTTACAATGTTCTCTTGGCATTGCCCCAAGTAATTTACATCAATCATAATTACTTCTGAATATGCAGCACTCTTGCCACATACTCATTAGGAGTCTGAAGAATCAAAAGATATGTCCCGATATTAAGTTTTGAAACATCAAGTTCGATGCTATGCTCCCCTTTTATAAGGAATTCATTGAGCGGTATGGAAATTGTCTGACCAAGTATATTGATAATAGTCAACTTAGTTATTCCTGTTTCCCATGTCTTCATGGTTAGAGTAATCGTTTTTTCTGAAGGCAACGGGTTATTAAATATAAATGAAGTGCTACTCCCGTTTGAACTGTAAAGCCTTGCCCCACCTTCTCTGCATATACCCAAGACACAAAATACACCCGTGTCGGCTGAAAGATAAATCCTTCCGCCTATGGATGAGTAGTCGGTAATTCTGATGGTTGTTGCCGTATCATTTCCGAGTGCTACACCAAACTTCATAGTTCGTAACAATCCATTACCCCCCAAGACTATCGGGGTGCGAAAACGAACAATACGCTCTCCATTTTCCACTCTGTTATCAAGAAAGTCTTGTCCGAGCGGAAGGAGTATGGTCGAGTTAAAACGAAGGGTCATTTCAATATCCGTAGCATTTGTTTCGGTTACACTGAGAGCATCAAGCAATCTAATCGGAATATGTACAATTTCTCCCGGATATGCACACATATCATCTAATGCCAGAGTGCCGCTACCGAGGGTAACATCTATCGGCAATGAAGCTGAGAGACAGCCGTTCATATCAATAACGGTAAGGGAATATTTTCCGCTTTGTTTTGCAATGAGATTCTTTTGATTCTGAAAAGGAATCAAAACTCCGTCCAATGACCACATATATTGTTTTACAGGATACGCAACCGTTGAAGTGATTGTATCACTTGCAATCGTAAGCACCGGAATTTGAGGCAACGGATAAACAGTGACAAGCACGCTGTCTGTTGATACACAGCCATTTGAATTTTTTGATGTGAGATAATACATCATCGTTTGGGTTGGAAATGCCAAAGGATTTGCAATGGTCGTTGAACTCAAACCAAGTGAAGGACTCCATGAAAAACTTATCCCGCCTGTACCTGAAAGCTGAGTTGTATCACCGTAACATATATTTGTACTTGCACCTGCATCGACATTTGGTAACGGGCTTATATGTATTGTTACCGATGAATTTGCGATGCAACCATTTGCATCAATAACAGTTACCGAGTACGAAGTTGTTGCTTTTGGAGAGAAAACCGGAGATTGTGCTCTAACATCGGAAACACCTGTTGATGGTGACCAAACATACGAATATGGCGTAGCACCTGAATTGCCCGAGGCGGATATTACAATACTTTCACCGTCACAAATACTTGTATCTATGGTACTTATCGAAACAATTGGCAAAGGGTAAACGATGACTGTCATGCTGTCCTCACTCATACAGCCATTGCTGTCGATTACAATCAAATGGTAGTCTGTTGTGGCAGTCGGTGTTGCAATCGGGTTTGCAATTGTAGAGTTATTAAGTCCTATTAGTGGTGTCCATTGGAAGATGCCGCGCCCGTTTGCCTGTAATTGAACGGAGGCACCCAAGCACACGGCAGTATCTGTTCCTGCAGATACAATCTGTTTTTCATGAATGCGGACATAAACCTGAGCTTGATTCTTGCAGCCTGTGCTGTCGGTTACAGTAACAGTATAAGGTGTACTTACAAGGGGGGAAGCATTGGGAAATTCAGCTGATGAATTATCCAATCCAAGCGAAGGACTCCATGAATATGAATACGGCTGACGACCACCAATAGCTCTCTTACCAATTGAAGCAACACCTCCCGGACAAATAACAGTATCCTTTGCTACTTGTGCAATCACCGGATTCAAATTACTTTCAGGAATTGTCCAACCGATTTTAGTACCGCCTGCTTGCCCGGCTTCAGCCGCAAAAGTATTGGTTGTATTAAGAATAATTCCTGCGTTACCTCCGTTAAGCGTTGGGATAATGCTGTCTAACAGTTGCCCCGAACTCACTGTAATCCACCCTCCACCTCCTCCGCCACCGGTACCGTGTCCCTGAGTGACGGAATTGTTACTGTTCCCGCCTTTGCCACCGTATGCTTCCACCCTTACAGGTGAAGTAATGCGATCTACATGAAGAAAAACTGTTCCCCCGCCACCACCACCACCCGCACCATCATTTTGAGCATTAATAGTTTGGGAATTTCCGTTCGCTGCAATGATATTTCCACGCCCCACAAGTACTCCGGTTTTCAGAATAACAATTCCACCTCCTGCTACACCTTTAGTTCCAACACCATCGTTCTGATGACCTGCACCTCCTCCTCCGCCCATGAATATTTTAGGGTTTAAACCGATAAAATCAAGTTTATGCCCGCCCACCCCACCATTGAGAAGCCCGGGTGATGATGTGTAATATTCTCGCCCACCCATACCACCGTTCCCACCGTTTGCACCTCCACCTCCACCCGCATTGTGTTGATTACCACCTCCACCACCGTTGGCAGGCGCACCTCGAGAAGCAGTAGAGAATGAATCTACATCAATAATGGATTCGCCTTTGCCTCCTCCACGATTGGCAGTTATTGCTGATTTGTAATCGGGAAGGTTATATTGGATAATTGAACCTGTATTTAAATCTCCTCCTCGAAATCCTTTTCCGCTTACATCTATACTCCCGCGAATGTCGATAGCTCCTTGTGCCTCTAATGCCAGAACTCCGCCTGTAGATCCATCCCAAGCGGGTGCTGTAAGGGGATCACCTTGTACCCAGGCAGTTGTTATATCCTTCGGCAATCTAACAAGCTGCACTGCTCCATTCGGATTGTAATTCTGACCAAGTAAATATTTCAGACGAATATTATTTGCAGTGATGGATTCAATGGTGACAAATTCAAAATTCCCCGCTTCATTAAAACCTGAAATTGATCCAAAATTCGATGAATTGGCGGTGTCAATCTCAGCACCCTTCATTTGAATGATAATCGCTTTGTCGCCTGCAGAAAATCCTGCTGTAGAAGTCACTCCGAGTGTTTTTGTGCAGTAATTAATTGAAGTAACTTTAGTATATGAGTTTACAACCCCTGAAATGACGGTAGGCTGTGCGTTCACTACAATAGCAGAAAACACAAGGGCAATCAATGAAAATAATATCTTCATAAAGAATGGGAAATGTCGTTCGTTACGTCGATTATTCTGGTTTATTGGTTATCAGACAATTCACAGATCAGGTTAGCAGTTACAACTACCTTTCCTTACTTTATTTACTTTATTTTTGTTATATGCTGCCGTTCGTTACCATGCTACAAAAATCAAGAAACCAAGTCAAGGCAGCTGCTGTTAAACTGCATTCATAATCAATTTTTGGTCAATTCGGTTGTTGCAGCCGACATTTCAGAAAAAATAAACTTAGAGTAAATCACTTAAAATAACGAACGGCTGCCTCATTTAGTTGAGGCAGCCGTTTAATTCATAGGCAATGCAGTCTTTTATGCCACTTTCTCATGAGTTAACGGCAATTGAAATGCGAATGTTGACCCCTTGCCTAATGCGCTTCGAACCCATACGCGTCCGTCGTGTTCTTCTACAATTCTCTTAACAATCCATAAACCCAATCCAGAACTTGGCTCACCCGCAGTAGGAGCTGCCGAAAGACGTGCGCCACGTCCGAAAGCACGTTTTATATCCTCCTCCGAAAGCCCCAATCCGTTATCACTTACCTCTACAATTATAGTATTCGATTCATTCTTAGCCCTGAGGCGTACGCTACTTCCACGATGAGAGAATTTGATTGCATTGCTAAGGAGATTATCTATCACTTCTTCAATTCGCTGCCCGTCTATTTCTACATCCGGCAAATCCGGTGGAACTTCGAGCATAACTTCAATTGATTTTAACTTTGCAGCTGCATCGTTTCTACGGTGAACACTACGAAGAATATCGGTAATATCCCATGGTTCCATACTGAGACGAATCTGACCTGCTTCAAGAGCCATTATTTTGCATACTTCCTGCGACAGCGATACAATTTTACGCGATGTTTCCACCAAGTCGTTCATAACATCATTCTGCTCATTGGCAGTCAAATCATACGAACGGAGGAGTTCCACCAATCCCTTCACTAATCCCGCCGGATTTTTAATATCATGAATAACCATTGCAAAAAGCTCATCTTTCTGAGCGGCAAGGTCTTCGAGTTCTTGTTTCTTTAAGGTAACACGTTCTATCTTTTCTTCGAGAGTACGGTTATGACTTCGTAATTCATCACTTCGCGTTTGCATTGCATCAATTTGTCCGCGCAGAGAAGCAAGTTCAGCGCGTAATCTGTTGTTCTCAGCAAGTATTTCTTCATTGTTTTGCTGATTGACAGGTATGTTCTCGGGCATAGTTACTCCATTGGGAAATTGCTCTGTAGCAAGATTATCGTTAGTTTTACTTCTTGATTTGAATAAAATTATTAAATGTGAGAATAACTTTTTTATCGAAACTATCAATATAAAATTTGATTTTTTAATTGGTTTTTCAACCGATTGTTCATCTAACGGTTTAGAACGTGACCGCAATATAAGAAACACTATGCCAACAGCAATGATACCACCGATAAAAATCATGAAAAACAATACTGAGGAGCGGAGGGGTTTCATTCCTGCGACCTGCGTACTGTCAAGAACTTGCGCATTCTTTTTTGCAGTTTCTTTCCTGATGATTTCTTGTTTTCGCCTAAGTGCTTCTGCATTATTTACCTTAAACTCAACTAACACGGCACTTGCCTTCCAATTACCCGGAGCAACAGCTTGTACGTAAAAATTATAAGTATCTTCCGGAAGCCCGATATAGGAGCATTGCGGCGAATTGATTGTTTGTTGGCGTTCTTGATTCTTGGTTTTACCCGTAAGCCGGGTATTAAATAATAACGGGACTTTCTCCCCTCCGCTTACACGGCATCCATAATTGAATAAAACGGTATCTTCCCTGCAAATGATTAAATCGGAATATTCTTTTGAGCCTTCCCACTGCTTACCGTTTACAACAATCTGCTGCAATACGGTTGTACGACTGATATATGACGTGGAATCAGCAGACAATACTGCGCTGATTGCAGATATAAGTCCAATTGTAACAAATAAAATATTTTTAACGAACTGGTTCATTTTTGATTCTTTTTACTCAATCTCAATTGATTTTTTCCGTAGCAATTCCGCCTGTCTGCGGACTTTGACAGTAGTGGAAACCACTACTTTCTCCATAATACGAAGAATATCAAAAAAAGTACGAAAAGGATAATGAGGAAGTCTCCGCTCATTGCAAAACGCAGCAAGTGTACTCTTGGCAAATATAATATCAGCATGTGAAGCGGCACAAGTATCCGAGAGTCCGTCGCCGATATAGATAAAAATAGAATCGGATGGCGATGAACTAAGCATACTGTTCCGTTTGCATGACGCACAGAAACATTTGCAACTCTCACTTGCTGTCGGAAATATCGGCAATACTTCGGAATTCTGAATAGAAAGAAAATTTGAAAGGACAATTGCATCGTTAATTCCTACTGCTTCGAGCATCGGATTGATGTATTCCCTAAAACCGTCACTCAGAATCGTAAGAGGAATATTTCGTTCGATGCAGAAATTGTAAAATTGCGGGAAATAAGCGTCTATTTCAAAATTGGCGGAAAATTGAGCAATTGTTTCAGGAGTGAAATTCTTAGCGGCAGCAATTGCGGATTGATAATATTCTCTAACAGTAATTTCACCCGACATGAGCTTGGAAATAAATAAATCAAATACGCCAAAATGCTGAAAAACTTCATCGCCAATATCTTTACGGGCAATTGTTCCGTCAAAATCACAGAATATGACGAGATTGAGGTTGGTATTGGCAAGGGATTTCATTCGGATACCAAGGAATAATGAATCGACATATTTATATGTTCACTAATCACGGCTGTTAATATTGGTAAGTATCAGATGCTTCGACTACACAATAAATGACATCTTCTAAATAATTGAAAAACAATCGCACTGTCATGCTGACTTCTAATAGAACTTGATTCAGCATCTCCTTACATACGTCGAAATTAGCACGACCAAAGAGCAACGGAGACCCTGAATAATATGGCATTAAGCAGCACGAAGCAGGAATTGAATGGATGGAATATCATTGAGGATGCAGCGCGTGGTTATCGGAGAGTCGTTCCATCGCCGGAACCGAAAGAGATTCTCGAGAGAGATGTTATACAAAAATGTCCATTTGACTGCATTGTCAGTCCTTCGCTTTCCCATAATTCCAATTCCTTACCGAGCGCCTGAAGGATGTTTATGCCAAAGTCCGTTTGAAACTCATGAATGCGTATTCCCTTTGCCCGTAGCTCCAGAAAAGCTCTCTCGAACATTCGCTCATCCAATGATAGTTTTTCAGAATTGGCGGCAGGTAATTCATTATTTGTAAGTAGCTCTGTATATCGTGTAAGGGAACGGTAATTCCAATAGCGAGTTCCATCCGTTAAACCGTGCGCAGAAGGACCGAATGCCAGATAGTCATCGCCACACCAATAAGTGCAGTTATGGAGGCACTCACGTCCGTTCTGTGCAAAATTGGATACTTCATATTGAGTGTACCCTGCTTTTGCAAAACGGTTAATTGCATATTCATACATTTCGGCATCGTTCTCTTCGTTTGCTTCGTGTACTGTTCCGCGTTGGAGCATTGTGAAAAGCGGTGTGCCTTCCTCAAATATTAAACTGTATGCCGAAATATGCTCGGGGGCAAGGGCAATTACCTTTTCAAGGGTATGCTTCCACGATTCCATTGTTTGTTCAGGCAATGCAAACATCACATCAAGATTAACATTATTAAATCCTGCTGAGCGGGCAAGAGCTATTGCCTCTTCTGCCTGCTTGGGAGAATGTATCCTATGTAAGAATGCAAGTTCACTTTCATTAAAGGATTGTACTCCAAAACTCAAACGGTTGATACCAAGATTGCGATAACCACTTAGAGATTCATGAGAAATTGTTCCCGGATTACATTCCATTGTCCATTCTGCATCTTGATCTATTGCATAATGATTGCGGATTGTAGTGATGATTCGCTCCAACTGTTCGGGAGAAAGTAGAGAGGGTGTTCCACCGCCAAAGAATACAGAAGTGGCTGAAGGGTATGAATCCGATTGTTTGGCACGGAGGGTAATTTCGTTACAAAGGGTATCTACGAACGAAGCAATATGTTCTGTGCGTTCGATGGAGTAGAAATCGCAATAGATGCACTTCTTCTCGCAAAAAGGAATATGAACGTAAATACCAAACATGATTAAAGTGAAAAATTTATAAAACTTACCGAACAATCGTACCGATTCTATCCCACTGCACTACACCGGAAGTAGCATCCACCGACCAATAAATCAGAATAGGCTTACCTATAATATTCCTCAAGGGGACAAATCCCCAAAAACGCGAGTCATAACTATCAGTGCAATTATCACCCAAAACATAATAATAATCATCCTGAACGGTATAAGAATCCGTTTCTTTATCATTGATGATTATGCTGTTGCTCTCAACATCAACACTGTTCCCTTCACGCTCAATAAGAGTTCGGTAGTGGTCTATATTATCATGTGTAAGTTTGAGTGTCATTCCCTTTTGAGGAATTATCAAAGGACCTAGAAAAGGACATTTTGATAAATCCGTTGATGACGGTAAAGCAGCAGAGCAGTAGTCTATTGCAGCCCCATTTACATAAGCCTTGTCATCCCTCACGGAAATTGTTTCGCCCGGAAGACCTAACACACGTTTTACATAGAGTTCAGGGGTCTGAGGGGCAATCTCTGAGGCATCACCCGGGAAATCAAATATAATGACATCACCACGCCCTACGGTTTTATAGGTAATCCTCCATTTGCTAAAAGGCAACCGGATATTTGTAAACGGCAGAACAGTCGGCAAACCTATTGAATAAGCAATCTTATCGGCAAGCACACAATCACCTGCCAAGAGCTTATGTTCCATTGAGCGTGTGGGTATCTGATATAATTCGATAATAAAAATCTTGAGGAATAGAGCAACGGCAATCGCTACTCCACGTGTTTGAACAAGGTCTGACAGACGCAATCCTGCTATGGATTGTTGCGACTTGGTAGAGTCTTTAGGAGTATTGTCGAAAGTTTGCACGTATGAGAAAGAGGGGGTTTATATGTTCGATACCGTACAAAAATAGGGAAAATCGGCAGGATTACAGGCAGAATACTTATTGATAATCAGAGTATTTGAAATAGTCGCATTGATAATGGATGATTGTTCTCCCCCAAGAATATCCCCCACCAAACAATATACCCCGCAATCAAATCGTTATTTATTGGCTGTCATTTCTCATCAGGCTTGGCAACTGCTCTTAATTGCAGTACTTTTGCATTAATCTTTTAGAAATTTATTCTCTTATATGAAAAAAATCGTTTTTCTCTTTTTCCTCGTGGTGTGCAGTTCGTTCGTATTTGCTCAGAACAAACCTAATGCAACAAAATCAAAACCTGCGAAAGAAAATAACACAAAGAAAATTGTTCCCTTGCGTGCAGTTATAGCAGCTATCCAACTTGGAAATAATGTGCCTGCATCTCTGGAAAACAAACTGGATGCTGCCTTTGGTCTCGCCTGTTTTGCTTCGAGTAAATATACTGCCGTCAGTTTTGCTGCACGGGATTCAGCAGCCCGAACATTGCAATCCAAGCAACAAGAACCCACTGCTCTCTCGGTCGCTAAAGAACTGAAAGCAGACAGATTGTTATTTGTTCAAGTCAGCAGAATTGTAAATATACTTCGCGTTCAGGTTGCATCAGCCAAGGGGGAGAATTTTGATAAGATAACACGGAGCGAAGGTTATTCCCTCCTAAGATTCCATCAGAATGACAGTACAATTATGTATGACCCCTCGCTTCTCGAGGCACTCCAAAGGGCTTTTGCAGCAGCCGAAGGTGATTCGATGATGTATGCAAACGCTGAGAGCGATACAAGGGTATTCCCTGCTCCACCACTTGCCATTGTAGGGATTGAGTTCCGCGACAGTCTAAAGACTCGTTCCAAAATATTTGACATCCAACAACAGCCTGTAACAGGGTATGATGCTGTCCTTACGATTTTTCAGGAGGCGAAGGAAAGTAATAAGTTCACTGTGTTTGATATGGACACCCGCGATACAATCTACTCGGCATCACATCTGGAATATGTAGAAAACAATAAAGCACCCTCGGTTGTTGAATTGAAAATCCTCCATGATTACGGAATTACTTATTGTATAACCGGTATGATATTGCGAACTGAGCAAAACACAATACTTACATTGCAGTTATGCTCAATCAGTCCTTCTGGGAAGCTAACAAAAGTAAGGGCTGAAAAAGCACCGGTTAACGACGAAGACAGTATCGGCGAACTTCGCAAGGTACTGACACGTCTAACGAAAAAACTATTGAAGATTGAAGGTTAATCAACCATGCAAATACCACCCAAAACAGAACGGAGAATTCATATAATTGCCCAAAACAAAAAGGCACGTCATGAGTTTGAAATTCTCTATACAGTTGAAGCAGGAATAGCACTTACAGGAACGGAAGTAAAATCGCTCCGCCAGGGGAAGTGTAATTTTCAGGACAGCTATGCAGGGTTTTTGAGTAATGCGAATGATGAAATGACGCTTATTAATCTTCACATCAGCGTGTATGATCATGGCAACCGTGAAAATCACCAACCGCAACGTCCGAGAAAACTACTGATTCATGCGAAGGAAGCAATAAAACTCCGTGCTGCCATTCAAGAGAAGGGACTAACCATTGTTCCCCTTGCCCTGTATTTTTCTGGACCATACGTAAAAATAGAACTTGGTATAGCACGCGGTAAAAAGCTCTACGACAAGCGCGAAGATTTAAAACAACGTCAGCTTGATAGAGAAATGAGACGCGATCAGTAGAAACTCTCTTGATATAGATGCATTAAATAAAAAACAATTGCCCCTTTTGGGGCAATTTCTGTTTGTGGCAATATGAACCTACCCCATTTGTTTGGACAGAAATGGGCTATAAATAAGATATAAAGTTTGTTAAATTACCGTTATGAAATTAGGCTCCATTATAGACTTCATACGGTGTTTTGTTGTTTAATTTTGTGTGTATCCTTTCCATGTT
>JACPWH010000122.1 GCA_016197185.1 Ignavibacteriota bacterium | reverse complement strand
AGCGTGCACAGTTTATGAATCTTTGGGTAAAACCACTCAATCTGCCGGAGTTCTAAATAATATAGGTACAATTTACATGGGATTGGGTGAGAATAGAAAAGCACTTGAATATTCTATGAAGAGTTTGAGTTTACAAAAAACAGACGAAGATAGAGCTTTATATTCCTATACGCTCAATAGTATAGGTGTTTGTTACCAGAGATTAGGAGAATACGACCGTTCTTTGCAGTATTTGCAGCAAAGTTTGAAAATAAAGCAAACTCTCGGAGTATCGGACAGCATCGGTAATTCATTTATGAACATTGGAGTAGTCTATCAGGATTCAAGCGATTACAATACAGCAAATGAATATTTCCAAAAAGCATTGGCAATATTTGAACCCACAGGAAATATAGGTCAAAAATGCTTAGTGCTACTGAATATAGGAGTTAATCATATTCATTTCAATGAACATGAACAAGCACGTAAAGTATTGCTGGAGAGTTTGGATCTGGCTGCTAAATTAGGCAATACTTCCCTGATAGCCGAAGTATCATTACCCCTTGGGAACCTCATGAGATTAGCCGGTGATTTTGAAAATGCGATTGAACATTATGAGCAAGCACTTCTTGTAGCTCGAGATACAGGTAATAAAGACCTTACCAGAAAAATCAATAAAAT
Source organism: Ignavibacteriota bacterium (assembly GCA_016197185.1). Lineage (GTDB taxonomy): Bacteria > Bacteroidota > Ignavibacteria > Kapaibacteriales > UBA961 > JADJXV01. The sequence continues at coordinate 32,089 of JACPWH010000122.1, read as the reverse complement.
ACTTGCAGAATGCTGGAAAGAATCAGGAAATCCGAAACGTGCTTTGGAGTGTTTTAGGATTTTTACTCAGTTGGATAATGAACTTAATCATTACTATTCTCGCATTACCATTAATACAATGCTTGTCGGGTTTGAAACAACTGCTGAACGTCAGCAACAAGAAATTGCAAAACTTAAAACTGAAAATCTATTTCAAGAGCTTGAGAATAAGAATCGAAACCTTGAAGCAATTGCCAGAGAAATGCTCAAAAAACAAAAGATGCTTAGAACCCTTAGAGACGAAATAGAATTGCGCAAACTAACAGCTCCTTCTGCAACACAAAAAAAACTTAATCACTTACTCGACCACATCATTACCCATGATGCTGGAGCATCAGGCTGGCAAGCTCTCGAACAACGTTTTAAACATCAGTTCCCTGAATTCTCGTCATTATTAACTTCGCGGTATCCACGTCTGTCTCAGGTGGAGGTGAAGGTATGCTGTTTGCTGAAAATCGGATTGATTACCAAAGAAATAGCCGACCTTCTCTTTCTATCTGAACGTACTATTGATTTTCACAGGACATCAATTAGGAAGAAAATAGGACTTGACAGTAAGGAGAATTTGATGCAGTTTTTTAATGGGTAATGAAATAATAATCAATCCTCAAAACGAAGATTATTATGAGAATATTTATAATCATAATGACTTATTCAAAATAAAATGCAAAAAATACCGACAGCAACTCTCTTCATTATAACAACGTACTCTGTATTTGGACAAGCTCCAATAGACAGTATAAAGGCAATCATTAAGCAAGAAGTTGCCAATAAAAGAAGTAAGAGTATTATAGTAGGAATTGTTGATTCTACCGGCAGACAAATAATAAGTGCAGGTGTTATGAGCGATAAAAATCCTATACATCCTGATGAAAACACAATATACGAAATAGGTTCTATCACTAAAACTTTTACAGGATTACTATTGGCAGAAATGAGTTTTAAAAAAGAACTGAACTACAACGACCCTATCTCAAAATTTCTACCCAAAACCGTAAAAACACCTGTTAGAAATGGAAAAGAAATTACGTTGCTAAATTTAGCTGTCAATCGCTCCGGTCTGCCTCGCAAACCATTCAATTTAGATCCCAAAAATTAGATAATCGGTTTCAAGATTATACTGTAAAAAAGTTGTACGATTACATTTCAATAGTTGAACTCAATCGGGACATTGATTCAAAATGGCAGTATTCCAACTCTAAGTACCTTAATTCCCATATTATCTAATCGCCTATACATAAACCATTAATTTCACATTACCCGATAAGAAATAAAAGTAATAATTCTTATTGTTATTTGACGAATATCAAGATTTGTTAATTTATTTTCAGAAATGAATTATTGAGTGGTTTATGGCAGGGAGGAGTATGTGTAACTGTATATGAACTTTCTTTTGTATTTTTCGGGTGTTTATCTGTAGTTTCGTTGGTGATACCACAGATATTGTATTCATTTTTAAATTGTATAATGAACACAGTTTTAGTAATAGACGACGAGCCGAAAATAAGAACCCTGCTTTCTAGGTTGATTCAATCCGAGGGCTTTGAGGTTATAGAATCAGCTGACGCAAAATCAGCTCTCAAAAAAATAGCAAATCATGATATAGATGTCGTCTTCTGTGATGCAAAACTTCCCGATGCCGATGGTGTGGAGTTGACAAAGAAAATTAAAACCGATTATCCGTTTACCGAAGTAATTGTCCTCACTGCGTTTGGTAATATCTCCGATGGTGTTCGTGCTACAAAGAACGGTGCTTTTGACTATATCACCAAGGGCGATGACAACGAACGAATCATCCCGCTCCTGTACCGTGCCACTGATAAAGCACATCTTCAAAAACGAATACGCGATTTGGAACGGCATATCGGCGATAAATATTCTTTCCATTCTATTATCGGTACATCTCATGCAATATCAGATGCAATTACTCTGGCTCAGAAAGTTGCTCCAAATGATACGATAGTCCTCCTTACCGGTGAAACAGGAACGGGGAAGGAAGTGTTCGCCGGAGCAATTCATACGGCAAGTAAGCGCGTCGGTAAAAATTATGTAGCGTTGAATTGTAGTACATTCGGTAAGGATATGCTCGAAAGTGAGTTATTCGGTCACCGTCAAGGTGCTTTTACAGGTGCTGTAAAGGACAAAAAAGGATTACTTGAAGAAGCTAACGGAGGTACATTATTCCTAGATGAAATAGGGGAGATACCGCTTGAACTTCAAGCCAAGCTACTGAGAGTAATCGAAACAGGGGAGTTTTTCAAGCTGGGCGACTCGAAACCGACTACCGTTAATTTTAGATTGATAGCGGCTACCAATCGCGATTTGAAAAAAGAAAGTGACGATCATCGATTCCGTGCAGATTTATATTATCGTTTGAATGTATTTGAGATTCATTTACCACCCTTGCGTGAAAGGCAGAAAGACATCAAGCCGCTTTCCGTTTATTTTGTGGAGTATTTCTGTGCCAAAACAAATAAACCAATGATGGTGATGACCAAAGAATACGTACACTGCTTAGAGAGCTATAAATGGGCAGGAAATATCCGCGAACTTAAAAATATAGTGGAACGCAGTGTAATATTGAATGACACAAACGAACTGACACCTAAATATTTACCGCCTGATTTACAACATCCGGTTCAGCCGGATACTATACTTTCTGCGTTTGATTTAGCAAGTGTAGAACGGTTGCATATCCAAAAAGTATTGCAATACACAAACGGGAACAAGACGGAAGCTGCACGTTTATTGAATATCGGTTTAACGACACTATATAGGAAAATAGAAGAGTTCAATTTGTAAACACATAAAGGAATAGCATGAGGAAGTTTTTTCACTTGATTGCAGCACAAAAGAAAAAGATATTATATGTGCTGCTTGCAGCAGCTGTTTTGGTTCAATTCTTCCGTCCGATAAGGAATTTGGGGAGTTCATCATCTCCACAAGACATCACTCACACAACTTCCGTTCCTTCTGATGTTCAAGCGATTCTCACAAAGTCTTGTTATGATTGTCACTCCGATCATACAGAATACCCATGGTACGCAAATATTCAGCCTATCGGTTGGTGGATGACCGACCATATTAACGAAGGGAAGCAAGAGCTTAATTTTTCCCAATTCAACACATACAGCATATCCCGTAAAATGAGAAAATTCCACCATATTGAAGAGGAAGTAGAAGAAGGTGAAATGCCACTTGATTCATACTTATGGATTCATGGTAATGCAGAACTTAGTCCTACTCAGAAGAAACTTGTGATAGAATGGGCTATTGAGAACCGGATGGTACTTGAGAAGCAATATCCTGATTCTATTCCGAAGAAACGAAAATAGATTATGGTTATAACTTTTCAATGTTATAAGCAAAAAGAGAAAAGCTCCATCGAGCGGCATATTTTGCACATAGCAGAGCTTTGATTGTTATGGATATTATGTTACTATGCTTCGCGTCAGGGAAAATAAGAAAAGTTATAAAGACATATTGAATAATGTCCCCAAAAAACCACCCATTATGAAAAAACCCTTCCAAAACGGAAGGGTTTTTTTGTTTGTATTAAAACTGATTTTATCAAATAATGAATTTATAATTATATGATATATAATAGGTTGCAAATAATCTAAAACGCTCAATATATCAAATGGCACATCATTTTCAAAGAGCAGATATAAAACGGATCATCCACATTGAAAATTATACTATGATAACTGTTGCTTTGCTTATTCTTGGAGTTCTCCTCTTCGGGATATGTTACAAATCCATTCACTATTTCGAGAAAATCTAATGATTGCGCTTCTGATTCTATCAATTGTGGTTTTTGGCTATTTATGTTATGTAATGCTGAAACCTGAAAAATTCTAAATCAAATCCTCTTATGAATACAGAAATTATAGGCGTTGTCGGTATGTTCATTGTAACTTTGTTACTTGCAATACCGCTCGGAAAATACATTACAAATATCTATTTGAGAAAGAAAAGCATTCTTGATTTTCTGTTCAATCCGATAGAGAAGTTCATGTTCAGAATAAGTGGCATTGACCCGAATAAGGAAATGAACTGGAAACAAAATCTAACGGCTTTACTAACGATTAATTTCGTTTGGTTCTTTGTCTGTATGTTTATTTTGATGAACCAAGGTTGGTTGCCGTTGAACCCTGACGGTAATCCTTCGATGCCTCCTGATTTGGCATTTAATACTGCCATTTCCTTCTTGGTGAATTGTAATCTGCAGCACTATTCAGGAGAAAGCGGACTTACATATTTCTCGCAAATAGCAGGTGTAATGTTCCTTCAATTCGTAACAGCAGGAACAGGAATGGCTGCCTGTGCAGTGGTTTTTAATGCCATGAAAGAACGCCAAACAGAATCACTTGGTAATTTCTACAACTATTTCCTTAGAAGCTGTACAAGAATACTTTTACCCATTTCCGTAATAACCGCAGTTATACTGATATTCAGCGGAACTCCGATGACATTTGAAGGAAAAGATACTATTATTTCGATGCAAGGGGATACCGTTCAAGTGTCGAGAGGTCCGGTAGCAGCGATGGTTGCAATCAAACAAACGGGTACTAACGGGGGAGGATTTTTTGGAGCAAATTCCGCTCATCCGCTTGAAAACCCTACCTATCTATCCAATATGGTAGAAAATATCCTGATAATCCTTATTCCGATAGCAATGGTATTTGCACTCGGATATTATCTGAACAAACGTAAACTTTCGTGGATGATATTCGGTGTAATGACCATAGGTTTTCTGCTGTTGCTTGTGCCGACGATTATCCAAGAGATGAAGGGAAATTCCGCAATAACTGTAATGGGAATAGACCAGCATCTCGGCAGTATGGAAGGCAAGGAAATTCGTTTTGGTTCGGCTGCTTCCGCCTATTGGGGAATTACGACAACGGTAACATCTAATGGTTCGGTGAACGCCATGCACGATAGTTTCACCCCGCTTTCAGGTGCATTTACAATGCTCGGAATGATGGTAAATTCACTGTACGGCGGGGTAGGGGTAGGTTTCTTGAACTTCTATATATTTATAATCTTAGCGGTTTTTATATCCGGTTTGATGGTAGGTCGTACACCCGAACTTTTCGGTAAAAAAGTAGAAGCGCGGGAGGTAAAGATTGCAGCAATCATTGCAATACTTCACCCTCTCTTGATTCTTGCAGGGACTGCACTTGCTTCTCATTATGCTGCAAACGACACCCAAATGGGTTGGTGGTTCAATGGGAATGCAAAAGGGTGGCTCAATAATCCGAGTTATCACGGTTTCTCAGAGATGCTCTATGAGTTTACATCTTCTGCAGCTAATAACGGCAGCGGTTTCGAGGGGTTGGGTGATAACAATCCCTTTTGGAATATTTCAACAGGAGTAGTGCTTCTTCTCAGCCGTTATTTACCGATTATTGGTCCGGTAACTATTGCCGGATTATTAGCAAACAAAAAGTACATTCCCGAAAGCGCAGGAACGCTCAAAACAGATACTGTTACTTTTGGAATCATGACCTTTGCTGTGATAATTATTATTGCTGCACTTTCATTCTTCCCTGCGCTTGCTCTTGGACCGCTTGCTGAATATTTTAGTATGGGATAATCTTTAAATCACAACAATGAAACACAAAAAATCATCATTATTCTCGAAAGAATTAGCATCGGTAGCATTCAAGCAATCGTTTGTGAAATTGAATCCTAAAGATCTGATTCATAATCCGGTTATGTTCACGGTGGAAATCAGCACAACTGTTATGCTTGTTGAATCAATGCATCAATTGTTAGTTTCGGGAATTTCACATTCATTTATCTATAACAGCACAATCTTTCTTATTCTATTACTTACGCTATTGTTTGCAAACTTTGCCGAAGCAATTGCCGAAGCACGCGGGAAAGCACAAGCAGAGTCCCTCCGCAAAACTCGTGAAGAAACCCCTGCAAAAATACTAACCGATAACGGAACATTGAAAATCATCAGTTCATCCGAACTCAGAAAAGGGGATATATTCTATTGCGAAGCAGGTGATATAATTCCAACTGACGGTGAAATTATTGAGGGTTTAGCTACAATAGACGAATCGGCAATAACAGGCGAAAGTGCTCCTGTTATCCGTGAAGCAGGGGGTGATAAATCAAGTGTAACAGGAGGAACGAAAGTTCTTTCTGATCAAATAAAGGTAGTCGTAACAACCCAACCAGGCGAATCATTCTTAGATAAAATGATTGCACTCGTAGAAGGCGCAAGCCGCCAAAAAACGCCAAATGAAATCGCGCTTACAATCCTCCTTGCAGCTTTTACACTCATTTTTATAATTGTGTGCGTAACGCTCAAACCGTTTGCTGACTATGCAAATACACCCATTACAATTGCAGCGTTCATTTCATTATTTGTGTGCTTGATTCCGACCACTATCGGCGGACTTCTCTCAGCAATAGGTATTGCAGGGATGGATAGGGCACTCAGAGCAAATGTAATAACGAAATCTGGAAAAGCAGTAGAAACGGCAGGAGATATTGATGTTCTGTTATTAGACAAAACTGGAACGATAACCATAGGCAATAGAAAAGCAACCAATTTCTATCCTTCCAAAGTGATTGATATGAATGAGTTTATCAAAAACTCAGTGCTTAGTTCTTTAGCCGATGAAACACCCGAAGGAAAAAGTATCGTCGAATTAGCCGGTGCAGACATAGTAAAGTATCTGTCAATCGAAGGCGCATCACTCATAAAATTCACCGCCGAAACACGCACAAGCGGTGTGATTCTCAAGGATGGAACAAATATCCGCAAAGGTGCGAAAGATGCAATTAAGAAAATCACCGAAGCAGCAGGGAATATCTTCCCGAATGATACGGACGAACAGGTTAAAGTGATCTCATCTAAAGGAGGAACATCGCTTGTAGTGATGAAAAACGAAATTGTTCAAGGTGTTATTGAATTGCAGGATATTATCAAACCCGGTATTTCCGAACGATTCGACCGCTTACGTAAGATGGGTGTTAAAACGGTAATGGTAACGGGGGATAACCCTTTAACTGCAAAGTTTATAGCTGAAAAAGCAGGGGTTGACGACTATATAGCCGAAGCCAGACCCGAAGACAAAATGAATTATATTAAAAAAGAACAACTAAGCGGAAAACTCGTAGCAATGATGGGCGACGGCACAAACGATGCTCCGGCACTAGCCCAGGCAGATGTGGGCGTGGCAATGAACAGCGGAACACAAGCAGCTAAAGAAGCAGGAAATATGGTTGACTTGGACAACGACCCAACCAAACTCATCGAAATCGTTGAAATTGGCAAACAATTATTAATGACACGGGGGACACTCACAACTTTTTCGATTGCCAATGATGTGGCTAAATATTTTGCTATTGTTCCGGCACTGTTTATAGCTTCAATTCCCGCACTTCAAGGGCTTAATATCATGAGGCTTCATTCGCCTGAAAGTGCTATTCTCTCAGCGGTAATATTCAATGCTATTATTATTCCTGTATTGATACCTCTTGCACTCAGAGGAGTTGCTTATAAGCCCATAGGAGCAGAGGCGATTCTGCGGAGAAACCTTTTGATATATGGTCTTGGAGGAATCATAGTTCCTTTTATCGGAATTAAACTGCTTGACCTTGTTGTTGCTTTATTTATCTAAAAATTACAATGAAAACAAATCTATTGCCGGCGTTAAAACTCACACTCGTTTCATTACTTTTCTTTTCAGGATTATACACCATCGTCATTTGGGGAATTGCGTGCCTTACTCCCAATGGTGGTAATGCTCAAGTGATTACTGTGAATAATAAAAAATATTACTCAAATATAGGGCAATCCTTCACTGATGACAAATATTTTAACTCGCGCCCATCTGCAGTCGGTTATAATGCGGCAGGATCAGGTGGAAGCAATAAGGGACCGAGCAATCCCGAATACTTGGTTCAGGTTAAGGCACGGATTGATACGTTCTTGGTACATAATCCCGATGTTAAAAAAGCGGAGATACCATCTGAACTGGTGACTTCATCGGGAAGTGGATTAGACCCTCATATTTCGCCGGAAGCGGCTTTTGTTCAGATAAAAAGAATTGCAATGGTAAGAAATATGAGTGAGGATAAATTGATAACGCTTGTAACAAAAAATATAGAAAAACCTTTGCTTGGATTATTCGGAACAAATACTGTAAATGTACTAAAACTTAACATCGACTTGGAAAATGCGAAATAATTCATATATAAGAGAAATTCAAAAATTAAAATAAATTCAATAAAAATAACAATGAAAACAATCCTAAATATAACTATTATTATTTCTTGCGTTTTAATTGCTTGTACAGTTACTACGTCTGCTCAAGAACAATCATCGTCTATTACTGTTCCCAATCCGTTAACTTTTTCGGGTTATGTGGAAACATATTACAGCTATGATTTTGGCAATCCAGCTAATCATGAGCGTCCATCATTTTTTTATTGTTATAACAGACATAATGAAGTAAATCTTCATATAGGACTTATAAAAGCAAAATATGCTAAAGACAATGTACGTGGTACATTGTCACTAATGGTCGGAACATATCCTCAATATAATCTCGCAGGGGAGCAAGGATTATTAAAGAATGTTTATGAAGCAGATGCTGGTGTTAAAATATTTGATAATACCACGAGCACAGTTTGGATTGATGCAGGAATTATGCCATCTCATATCGGTTTTGAGAGTACACACGGACAGGATTGCTGGAATCTTACCCGGAGTATCCTTGCCGAAAACACTCCTTTTTATGAGGCAGGAGTAAAGGTTGGATATTCAACATCCGACGATAAGTTTTATGCTTCTGCAATGTATCTAAACGGCTGGCAACGGATTCAGCGAATTGCAAACAATCAAACACCGGCATTTGGCACACAAATAACCTATAAGCCGGATAATACGATTACTCTGAATTGGAGTACGTATATAGGCAATGAACAGCCGGACAGTGTGGCTCTTATGCGATTTTTTAATAATTTTTACGGAATTTTCCAGATTTCTGAGAATTTTGGACTTACAGCAGGATTCGACATTGGATTTCAGAAAAAGACCCCGGATAGCAGTGCAATGAATCTTTGGTATTCACCTGTTGTAATACTCCAATATAAAATTACAAACTCATTAAACATTGCAGCGAGAGCTGAATATTACGCAGATGAAAATGGTGTAATTATCCCGACAGGAACACTAAATGGTTTTCAAACTATGGGGCTTTCAGTAAATTTGGATTATTGGCTCGGAACTAATAGAAATGTTTTATTCCGCGTAGAAGCCCGAACACTTAGCAGTAAGGATGAAATATTTTTATCGGATAATAACCCAAGCAAACAAAATTCATTCTTCACAACTTCGATGTCAATTTTATTCTGATTTCAGAAATTCCCATATATGATGTTTATTTCCTTGAACTTACCTGCAATTTTAGCATTGTAAGTTCAAGGCATATATAGATATGATTGTCTTTTTTGATGGATAAAGTAAAAAATAACTGTTGTTTTATATTGTATAATAAAGAAAGAATTACTACAATGAACCAAAATCAAAAACCCGACTCAGAAACAAGAAATAGTTGGCATGATGATTCCTCAAACTGGAAATTTGGGATATTCTATTACAACAAAGCAGATCCGCGAATTTTTCCTCCCAAACGGCTTGCCATGCTCGGGTGGACAGTGAATTTTGCAAATCCCATTTCGTACCTTTCTGCGATTGGATTGATTGTTTTGATATATTGTGTAAGTGAGTATTTGAAGTAGAAGAATGATAGATGAATGTCGAAAATGTTTTTGAATCTGAAGGATTCACATGTTTATAGAATAATAGGTACGAACGAATATACGACCCTTACAGGGTCGAACATACTCTGATGAAACAATTGCTATAAACATTGAATCCCGTCGGGATTAAAGAACGTTGTACAATGAAGATGCATTTGTGTAATATTCTCTAAAAAAGCTAATAGCCATAAGCTATTAGCCAATAGCTAAAAATTATGTCCGAATCCCTCCATACTCCTGAGCATTTTCTTGAACTTATCCGCAAGTCTAAGCGTGGTAAGTTCAAGGTGTATATAGGCATGAGCGCAGGAGTCGGCAAAACATACAGAATGCTTCAAGAGGCACAAACCCTGCTACGAAATGGAGTTGATGTAAAAATTGGTTATATCGAAACGCATGATCGTGTTGAAACTTCTGCGCTGCTTGCAGGATTACCGGTAATTCCAAGGCGGAAACTATTTTATAAAGGAAAAGAACTGGAAGAAATGGATGTGCAGGCAATTTTGATTCTCCGTCCTGAAGTAGTTATAATTGATGAACTTGCTCATACAAATATCGAGGGCAGCAAGAACGAAAAGCGGTGGCAGGATGTTATCGAGATACTTGATGCAGGAATCAACGTTATCAGTGCTGTCAACATTCAACATATCGAAAGTCTGAATGATGAAGTGAAGTTTATTACAAGTGTTGATGTGAAAGAAAGAGTACCCGACAGTGTTCTTACCCAAGCAGATGAGGTTGTTAATATCGATCTTACAGCCGATGAACTTATCATCAGACTAAAGGAAGGGAAGATTTATGCACCTGATAAAATACCTATTGCTCTCCAAAATTTTTTTACACCCGATACCATTCTCCAGCTTCGTCAGCTTGCACTGAAGGAAGTGGCAAGTCAAGTGGAAAGAAAAGTGGATGCACAGCTTTCAAAAGCAACTGCACTCAAGCACGAACGTTTTATGGCGTGTATCAGCAGTAATGAGAAAACTGCCAAGAATATTATTCGAAAAACTGCGCGTTTGGCAAGTTATTATAATAGTAAATGGTGTGTGTTGTATGTACAAACACCGGCAGAAGCTCCCGATAAAATCGCCCTCGACTTGCAACGACACCTGATTAATAATTTTAAACTGGCTACGGAATTAGGTGCTGAGGTCATTACCATAAGCAGTTCGAAAATAGCTTCAACTATAGCAGAGGAGGCGGGCAAAAGAGAGATAACAACCATTTGCATCGGTAAACCGCATCTTAATCTTTTCAAAATATTGCTTTCGACAAATGTATTCAATCAACTTCTCAATAAATTATCGACCGATACAATAGACTTAATCATTCTATCCCAATGAAAATAAAAGCAAAACTTACGCTTGGCATCGGATTGCTCTTTGCAGCAATCATTACTCTTACCGGAATTGGTATCAAATATACCGATGCTCTTGCCACCGATTCGGATAAAATCCTCAAGGATAATTATAATACCCTTGAATATGTACGGATAATGCTCAAAGCGTTGGATGAACCGAACGATAATCCGCGTAAGCTTGCAATCATCGAAGAAAACCTGAGGAAGCAAGAACACAACATCACCGAAATCGGTGAAAAGGAAATCACCGCTCGTCTCACTGAGCATTTTAATACCATGAAAATTAACCCTGATACTGACGGGAGAATGGCTGCTGATTTCAGGAAGGATTTGTTTATTGTCATGAATCTGAATATGGAAGCTATTGTACGCAAAAATAATATTGCAAGACAAACATCACGAACTGCTACAATTTGGATGGCGGCAGTAGGAGCATTATGTTTTCTTATAGGATTTACAATTCTGGTAAATCTTCCGCGAAGTATTGCAAATCCGATTCAGGAACTTACACAAAGCATAAAACAAATTGCTGCAAGGAATTACTCACAAAGAGTGTCTTTTGGCGGAGAAAGTGAATTCGGTGAAATTGCATCTTCATTCAATACTATGGCAGAAAAGCTGGAAGAATATAACAACAGTAGTCTTGCTAAATTATTAATCGAGAAAAAGCGTATTGAAACTCTGATTAATAATATGCAAGACCCAATTATAGGTCTGAACGCAAACCATAACATTTTATTTGCCAACGACGAAGCACTCAAAATTATCGGTCTCAAAGCTGAAAATACTATTGGACGTTTAGCGGAAGATGTAGCGGTTGGTAATGATTTGCTCCGTTCATTATTGGATGAAACACTACTTCCGACAGATGATAATTCTCCCACCAACAAGCAGAAGCCTATTAAAATTTATGCAAACAACAAGGAGAGTTATTTTGAGAAAGAAGTCGTCAATATTGCCGTAACTCCAACCGGTGAATTACACGAACAGCATATCGGGCATTTTATCATATTGAAAAACATAACCCCTTTCAAGGAATTGGATTCAGCCAAAACAAATTTTATTGCAACTGTATCACACGAACTGAAAACTCCGATTGCATCTATCAAATTAAGCCTGCAGCTTCTCGAAACCAAAAGTGTTGGTATAGTTAATCCAGAGCAGCAGCAATTGATTGAAAGTATTAAGGACGATGCCGAGCGTCTGCTCAAAATAACTGGTGAATTATTGAATCTTTCACAGGTAGAAACAGGAAATATCCAGTTGAATATCCATCAATGCAGTCCGTATGAAATTCTTCATTATGCGCTTGGTGCAGTGATGACGCAGGCGGAACAAAAACATATATCATTGCAAGTAGTAGCCGAAGAGAAATTACCAATAATAAAAGCGGACGCAGAAAAGTCAGCGTGGGTATTGATAAACTTTTTAACGAACGCCATCCGCTATTCGCCGGAACATTCAACTGTTACGATTGAACTCAAGCAAAAAGGACAAGCCGTAGTATTTGCAGTGCAGGATGTTGGTAAAGGAATCGACGTTCGATACCGTGATAAGATATTCGACCGTTATTTCCAAGTGCCGGGCAGCAGCAAGTCGGGAACAGGTTTGGGCTTGTCCATCAGTAAGGAGTTTATAGAGGTGCAAGGCGGGACGATTGGGGTGGAAAGTGAAATCGGTATGGGAAGTAGGTTTTATTTTACACTGTCGGCATAGCGATACTTAAAATTTCGACTTCTCATTATTACTTGAATTTAAGTTATTAAAGAAGTTGTTTAAACTTAGTATTTGTATAGAAATTTGTTCGCAATTATATTAATTTTGCAGTATAATCAAGATGTTACATCAATAGTGAATCGTTATGTTAACAGACAAACAAATAGCCACATTAAAACAATATGTTGTCCTGTTAATTCCTAAAAACAAGAGTGACTTTAGCAGTCACCATGACCCAATTGATATTCTGCAATTGATTACTCACAAAATAAAAACCGGATGCCAATGAAGGTGTTTATTTTGTGATATTAAAGGAGTTACCTGTCTGTTTTTCTGGTAATTAATCTATTGTTATTATCGTAAATGGCTCAAAGCCGGAGTCTTTGAACAAGCATTTCAGGCAATTTTATATAATAAAAAAGATAAATTAGACACTCAAATTGTGTACATAGACGGAACCCATAGTTTCAGTAAAAAAGGGGCAGTACCGTCGGCTACCAAGGACGGAAAAAAGTGGCGTATGTCGAATGTCGTGACCATGGTAGAAGGCAAAGGCTTACCAATTGCTTTTTCAAACACTGAATCAGGTAATTATAATGACCTTTACCGTATGACAGATAAGGTCAGAGTAATGCATAATGGCTTAGTCAAACAAGGCTTTGTACTTAAAAATCGACATTTATTGCAGATAAAGGTTCTGATTGTAAAGCACTTAGGAACCTACTGTGTCGTCGCGGTATCAAAGCTCTCATTAAAGTAAATCCAAAAAACAATAAGAAGCCAAAACCTGGAAGAAAAAAATATTTTGATGAACATATCTATAAAACCAGATATATCAATGAACGTACTTTTGTATGGATGGGCAGTTATAGGACTCTACTTACAAGGTTTGATACAACTACTGAATCATGGAAAAACTGGCACTTTATTGCTACATTTTTAATAATCCTCAAAGTTTAAACGACTTCATATTTATCTTCGGAATTATAAAACTATTATTAAGATAGCGCAGCCCAATTCATTTCCGTACAATTACCGCCACCATACTATTCACTACTCCGTTGAAATCAATAATCAAACCTTCCTCTGATACTATATCTACGATAGCTTGAGGAGCAACCCTGACTTTATAATACGAACTTACTTTCATTTTCCAACCATTATCAGTCTTATAATATAAGATGTCAGTCACTCTTACCCTGATTGGTTCATAATCAAGGCAGCAAATAAAAATTTTAGTATCATCACTTTTGACCGGTATAAATCTGTTGTCACCATGAAGTTCTGTAGAGTATTCACGGAATGTGAGGATAAGTTTTCCATTGTCAGCCAATATCTCTGCACAATCCGAAAGTAATGTTCTAATTTCCTCAATGTTGTCAAGATGAGTGAGTGTATCGCCGCAGCATACGATTAGTTCAGGACGACTATCCGTGAATCTTTTCACATTTCGAATATCATCATCGATAATCTCTACAGCTAGTCCTGCTGAATTGATTGCCAGTTCATCTAATAATTGAGTGTTGAAATCTACTGCTTTAACATCATACCCGCGTTTAGCGATAGAGACTGCTTGAATCCCATGACCGGCACCTAAATCTATTGCAATTTTTGTAGAAGTCGGGATGATATTATGCTCAGATAAAAACTGTTCAAACTCTTTTTGTTTTATTTGAAAATTGCCTGTCATCCAAGAATAGATGTCTCCGAGATGATTGTCATAATGTTCTTTTACTGTCATACATTTAGTTATAGTATCATAAAAAAGGCGAACCGTTTGACAGTTCGCCTTGTTAACTCATTCTTTGCAATTTCTATTTTACTTTCTTCCTGCAATCACGCTAAGTTTATATCCTGTTCCATGAATATTAACAATCTCAACCGAACGGTCTTCCTTCATGTATTTTCTTAGTTTGGTGATAAACACATCCATACTTCTGCCGTTGAAATAACTATCATTACCCCAAATCTGTTTTAGTGCCACTTCACGGCGAAGTACATTGTTCTTGTGCTGACAGAGCATTTTGAGAAGGTCAGCTTCTTTGCTGGTAAGCGGTTGCTGATGCACTCCGATTTGAAGCAAACGTTGCTGATAATCAAATGAAAAATCACCGACTGAAAATTGGTCTTCTTCCATCGGTGTGGTAATATTCTGGCAACGACGCAGTACTGCTTGAATCCTGCATAAAAGTTCATCTGCACTAAACGGTTTTGTAACATAATCATCTGCACCGATATGAAAGCCCTCCATTTTATCTTCTTTCATGCTCTTGGCAGTTAGGAAAATAATTGGGACTGTATGATTAAGTGAACGAATTTGACTTGCGAGTTCGAAACCGTCTTTTTTTGGCATCATCACATCAAGTACACATAAATCATATTCATTTTGTTGAAATTCTTTCCATCCTTCTTCACCGTCGCTTTTCAGTGTAGTGTGATACCCTTTTATCTGCAAATATTCTTGAAGTACTGAACCGAGATTTGGGTCGTCTTCCACAAGCAAAATATTACTTTCCATAGAAATTCACTTAGATTTTAGATTGAATAAAAAATAAAAGGTTGTCATAACGTAACTGCTCCTACAGTTACGTACCATAAAGAAAAAGGTTTCAATTTTAAATAGTATTTTCAAATAATATTTTTAAATGGCAAGAATACCTTGAAGATACTCCCTTTGCCTAATTCACTTTGAACAGAAACATTACCTCCATGGGCTTCCACCATTGAACGTACATAACTTAAGCCAAGTCCAAATCCTTTTACATCATGTCTGTTCCCGGTAGGTACACGATAAAATCTCTCGAAAGCACGTTTTTGTTGATCACGTGTCATACCTATTCCATTATCCTGAATAGAAATTGTAATTCCCTCGACGCTTCCGGTGGTAGTTACAATGATTTCAGGAATATTGTGTGAATATTTACACGCATTATCAAGTAAATTATGAAGGATATTACTAATATGTGCTTCATCGGCGTGAGAAATTGAACGAATTGCATCTAAATGGCAATAAATATTTCCACCCTTTTTCTCAACCTGCATCGAAATATGTTGTACTGCAGAAAGAACAATTTGATGAATATCAATTTCTTTCAGGTTAATAGTGTATTTACCTTTTTCGAGGGCTGCCGCCTGAAGGATAAGCTCCACTTGTTTTCCAAGCCGTTTGTTCTCATCGAAGATTACATTTACAAAACGTGAACGACGGTCTTCGTTTGAAGCTATCGAGCCATCGCGAAGTGCTTCGCTTGCAAGTGAAATCGTGGCTATAGGTGTTTGAAACTCATGAGTCATATTATTGATAAAATCTGTTTTCATATCCGAAAGTTTTTTTTGTCGAACGAATGCTACCACAGTAAAACCAAAAGTTGCAATGATGATAGAAAGAAAAACTCCCGATGTTGCCATTAATGCCCAAAGAGATTCTAAGATATATGACTTCTGATTCGGGAAAAACACCCGTAATGAATAGTTCTTAGGAATAATGTCATTAGGAAACATTGCTGCTGCATAGTGGCTCTTTTTTGTTTCGGTGCGAACGTCGGGTGTATTTGCCATCAATACCGAATCATTTTTATCCAAGATAACAGCATATTCACATTGCAATAAAATTCCTTTTTCGCGAAGTTGTTTCTTGAGAAGAGAGTCTAATGCAGTTGCCGCCACGCGCTGTTGGATGGTTTTCGGATCTTGTATCTCGCACATTAATTTTGTAGCTATTGCATTATCTAAATCTACTTTGCGAGAAACAACGTTCTGTATCTTTTCAGCTGTGGCTGTAAGTTTTCTGTGTACTTTTTGAGCTTTCTGTTTGGTGAAATGAGAATACTGTATATCTAGTTCAGGTGCAGGGGGGACTTCAGGGTCTTCCACATTCATCCAAAATTCAGGCTCAGACTCCTCTAAATGAAGCATAACTTTTTTTACAATTTCTTCATTCTTGTCACGAGTAGTAGTGCTATGGGCTATTGCAGCATTATGGGATTCTGAATCTTTAACAGAATAAAGTATAGAATAGTTGTTTGAACTGTTGAGAGTGTATTGTCCGTTTTGAGTTGCAATTCTAATAGAATTTTTATCACCGTTAATTGTGATTATCCGATTGAGCGAATCATTAATCTTCTGAAGTTTATGGATTTTACCGCCGATAATTGTATCACGGCTTTTTAATTGAGAACGTGAATTCCTAAA
Organism: Ignavibacteriota bacterium; assembly: GCA_016197185.1. Lineage (GTDB taxonomy): Bacteria > Bacteroidota > Ignavibacteria > Kapaibacteriales > UBA961 > JADJXV01. The sequence continues at coordinate 14,991 of JACPWH010000122.1, read as the reverse complement.
CCTTTGTTGATTTAAATTTAGGGATTGCTGCTCGTTTAACTGCTGAGTAGCAAGTAGATTATTGTTGTAGTTAAAGGCAGTAACAGAATGCTCGTCATTATTCTGCGAAGTATAACCGGAGTTTACATCAGTATTTGATTGGGCATATTGTTCTGTTCCGTTAGATTGGTGAATTCGAGTAAAAACTAAAGGAGAACGGGGTGAAAGCGGGTGATTCTGAATTTCATTTGGCAGAGGTGGTATAAATACTCGTGGCATTTTAATCTGATGCATAGGCGGATAGGTTGGGGTATCCACCATCTCGGGAGCATGAAATTCATTTCTTTTCCTGGCTTTCTTTTTTAGTTTAATAGTTGGTGCAGCTGCAATCGTATCTTTTTTTGTAATTTCTTCAGTCAAAGCACGGGCTGATTCCTGTACTTCAACCGAATGGACGCATACTCCGAGTGCCTCTGTAACATTCTGAGTAAACCTCGCTTCTTTAACATTAATTGCAGTATCTATCCACCATAATTGGACACCAATCAATCCCAAGAGAGATAGTGTCATAGCTGCGACAATACAATAGATTTTACGAATTGTCATAGAGTCTTTAACAGATTTGTTAATAAAATGCACAGGAGTGGAAGTAATATTCATCAATATAGCCGCAAAAATAGTGAATACCTATTTTTATTTGTTATACTTTAACACAACTTTAACACATGAGTTAAGGGTAGGTTAAGTATCATTCATATTTGTGTGGAAATTTGGAATAAATGTTCTATCTCAGCAATGTTTCATAGAATCGACGAAGAACAGGCTGCTATTCTTTAGAATAATTCAATTTGACGAAAAATATTGGTGTAAAACTTAGAGATTTTCTTATTTTCGCCGATAATATAAGTTCAATTACGTTACTTCAAGATTTTACTTCCATCAAAGCAGAATTATGGCACATTTTTCAGGAAATGAATTTCAATATAAAGCCAAAGAATTACTTGAGCGAGGTTACCGTTTACAGCAAGACGGCAGGCTTCCCGAAGCTATATCACTCTATAAGCATTCAATCGAAATTCATGCTACACCTGAGGCTTATACGTATCTCGGATGGGCATATAGTGCAGACGGTAATTTTGAGCGTGCGGTAGAAGAGTGCAAGCGTGCAGTCGCTCTCGATCCTGACTATGGGAGTCCGTATAATGACATAGGGGCTTATCTCACCAGAATGGGAAATTTCCCGGAAGCTGAAGAATGGTTTTTGAGAGCTTTGAAAGCAAGACGGTATGAATCACGCCATTTTGCACATCTGAACCTCGGGCGAGTGTATCAACGGCAAGGCAAATGGTTTGAGGCAATTGGTGAATATAAAAGAGCTTTGGAATGCAATCCTGACTATAAACCCGCTGAACAGGCGAGGCTGATACTCCAAGCGATGATGAACTGATATTCTTGATCAATGGAATATCAAACATTACTCTAATGAACAATTTATAATAGAAGTATTTTTCATGACTCCATCTTCACGCCGTAACTTTATAAAAACTGCTGTTTCGGCAAGCGTATTTGCAGCAACTACCCCTCACCTGCTTCTGGGTAAAATACTTCCTGAATTCAAAAGTGACGAAGATAGTATTTTGGGTATATTTACAGTTAAACTCGACGATTATCCTATCTTAAAACAGATTTTCGGGTCAGTAAAAATTACATTCGGCTATTTAGATAATGAGCCTGTAAATGGAATAGTTACACGTGTCTCAAGTTCTGATTTTGTTGCATGTTCCGATTTATGCCCGCATCAGCATTGCTTGGTGAATGTATATGATGATGTTACTGAGCATTTGGTTTGTCCTTGTCATCAATCGGAATTTACTGTAGATGGAATGTTCGTTAGTGGTCCGGCACAGAATTCACTTACTTCATATAAGGTTATATATACAGGCGGAGACAGTTTGCAAATCGAAATCCCGGGTTTCGTAGATGTGATGGAAGACCGAACCATATCAACTGATTATATGCGTGAAATCTCACCAAATATTGTAATTGATAATGCCTATGTTGAATTTGGGTTGTCATCAGAAAACAATGTGACTATTTTAATTTATGACAACTTAGGTAATAGCGTTCGGCAAATTACAAACGGGCGGTATAACCGTGGTGAGTACCATATTCCTATTTCTACTGAAAACCTCTCATCAGGAATATATATTTGCAGTATAATTGCTTCAAACGGATTCAAAGCCGACAGGAAATTTACAGTAATACGATAGCAATTTCTTTTTTGTAGAAACAAAAGGCGCATGTTAAATAAACGTGCGCCTTCTTTATTTCTGAAAATTGGCTATTAATCCGCACCTGTCTGATATTCGGCTCATAAAGTAAAATACCAGTGGTTAAAAATCAATTTTTAGTATGCCATCTTAAAAATTCACAAGAAGAGCCAGTGCCTGTAAATATACGTTTAAGTCCTTTATTTGTTATAAGTTTTTGATTTGTATTAAATTTCCTTTCCTCGTAATCACCTCACATACCGCATCATCCGTCAGCATAAAAGTTTATTACCTGCCCTTTGGCATATCGCTTGTACTATGCCCCACGCAGGCGAATATTTTTTATAATCGAAATGCCAATGACCAGACTGTTTCCAAATTTTATAAGCTCCAAACATCGGCTGATTCTTGCAGTAGTTTTTCTGCTTGCAGTAGTTACATTGCCTTCGTTTGGGCAGAGTTCTACTCCTCTTCCTTTGCCGAAATTATCGGTAGGGGTTGACCAATCCACTTCACCAAAGGATTTGGTTCTTACACTGCAAATCGTAGGTGTGATGACGGTTCTTACGCTTGCACCTTCTCTTTTGATTATGATGACATGTTTTACACGTATTATAGTCGTATTTCACTTTCTCAAGCAAGCACTCGGCACTCAAACACAGCCACCTGCTCAGCTTCTGACCGGACTCGCACTTTTTCTAACGTTTTTTGTGATGCAACCCGCCCTGAATGAAGCAAATAACAAGGGCTTACAACCGTATTTGAAAGATCAGATAAGCCAAGATGAAGCAATAACAAATGTAGTAAAACCCTTTCGTGAATTCATGCTCAAGCATACTCGCGAAGAAGACCTTGCACTGTTTGTAAAGCTCTCGGGTGTAGAAAAACCCGGTTCAATTGCCGAAGTAAGTACATTGACTATCATACCTGCATACAGTATTTCCGAACTCCGCATATCCTTTCAAATCGGGTTTATCATCTTTATTCCATTTCTTGTAATCGACATGATTATTTCGAGTATCCTTATGTCACTCGGGATGATGCTTTTGCCTCCACAGCTTATTTCATTACCTGTTAAGGTACTGCTTTTTATACTGGTGGACGGGTGGAATTTGATAATATCATCGTTGATGAAGGGGATTATGAATCCGGGTGGAGGCTGATAGCAAATTGACTGGTATTAATGTTATTCAACTTGATGTCACACTGAGTCCGTCGAAATGTTCAAACACTTACCAAATAAAGACAGATATAGTACAGAGCAAACACATGTAATGCAAATAATTAAAGTCAGGTGCAGAACCAGACACGACTTGAAAGACAAACATCTATAATCAAAACAAGAATTAAAAAACTATGACAGACGCTACCGTTATTCAAATTGTAAGAGATGCTTTCTACTATGTTTTGATCATAGCCGGACCACTTCTGCTTCTTTCGCTTATAGTCGGACTTTTGATTTCGATCTTTCAAGCGGCTACTTCTATCAATGAACAAACCTTGACATTTGTTCCGAAGCTCGTACTTGTATTCATCGTAACAGTTCTTTCGCTTCCGTTTATGCTTTCGAACATCAAAACGTTTACTCTTACATTGTTTGATATGATTTCAAGATTGAAGTAGCGGTTATCATCTTAAAAATATGCTTGACTCAGTAACAATCAATCAATTGTCGGGAAAGTTTGTAGTCGGAACGCTGATATTTGTTCGCGTAAGTGCACTCTTTTTTATTGGACCGATCTTTTCGCATTCATCTGTCCAGCCAAAGGTGAAAATCGGACTTTCAATCGTTCTTGCAATAATGATGACAATAGCATTCGGTAATGAGCAACCATCGTTTGATATGCACCTTTGGTCTCTTACAGGATTAATATTTAAGGAATTATTAGTAGGTGCCGCTCTTGGATATGCAATGAATATGATTTTTTATGCAGTAAGATTTGCCGGAGGTTTATTAGATTTTGACATAGGTTTTCAAACTGCGTTGTTGTTTGATCAAAAGGCAGATGTGCCGACGCTTATAGGCGAATTGAAAAACATGATTGCACTTATGATTTTTCTTGGAATGAACGGGCATCATTTTATGTTAGAGGCAATGTTTGCAAGTCTTCGGGCTGTTCCGCTTTCCGAGTTCGCAGTTACTGAGTCTGCAATTTCATTGCTTATAAGATTAATAACAACGGTAACAATTATAGCAATTAAGATTGCTTCACCTGTTTTGCTTTCTCTTTTTATTATGAATGTTTCGCTGGCATTACTCTCTCGGGTAGCTCCGCAATTGAATATATTTACGCTCTCGATGCAATTCAAGGTGATAGTCGGTCTGATAGTTCTTTTTATTACAATTCCCTTATTTCTGGTTGTGACTAAAAATGCTATGTCCTCATTTCAGAGCGAGGCGTTTTCAGTGGTGATGGCTCTTAATCCTAAACGGTAAAGACAGTATTTACTTTCTTGATTCATTTTAAACATTCATGGCTGAAAATTCAGACGGGCAACAGAAAACCGAAGATGCCAGTGCCAAGAAACTCTCCGATGCCAGAGACAGGGGACAGCTTGCAAAGAGTACAGATGTTACATCTGCCGCGGTACTCCTTTTAGGCGGAACGATGGTATATATGTTCGGCGGGACTATGATGAAAAAACTGATGGAGTTCATGAGGATGCTCATGGTAAATTCTTCACTTGTTGAGTTAACCGATCAGAATATTGCCCACTATACCCGTGAATTATTCTTGGTAATCGGAATGTTCATGCTGCCGCTTTTGGGGTTGATAATGGCAATCGGGTTCACTGCGGAAGTTTCGCAAGTAGGTTTCAAATTCGCTGGAAAGAAATTTACTGAAGGTCTGAATTTTGGTGCAATATTCAAGGTTGGTGCAGGGCTCAAGAGGATTTTCTTTTCGGCTCGTTCAATGGTGGAACTTTTAAAAAGCGTTCTTAAAATGCTCATTATCGGGATAGTGATTTACATAGTCATCAAGAAACATCTTGATTCACTTATAGCTCTTGCAGGGTTGCCGTATCAACAGCTCGGGACGACTATCGCCACAATTGGTTATGAATTGATTTGGAAAGTAGGGCTGGCTTATGCTTTTATTGCAGGAGGTGATTGGTTCTTCCAAAAGTATAAATTCAAAGAAGAACAAAAAATGACAAAGCAGGAAGTGAAAGAAGAAAGTAAACAAGCCGAAGGCGACGCACAAACAAAAGCAAGAATCAAGCAAATCGGACGGCAGCGACTTAAAAAAGTGATGCTCCAAAATGTGAGAAAAGCCGACGTGATTATCACAAACCCTACACATTATGCAGTAGCATTGCAATATAAAACAGGAAGTATGGGTGCTCCGGTGGTAGTAGCAAAAGGAGTGGATTTCCTCGCAGCAAAGATTCGCGAAATAGCAACAGAGGCAAATATTCCGATAGTTGAAAATCCTCCTCTTGCCCGTTCATTATATGCAGCTGTAGAGGTAGATCAGGAAATACCCGAAAACCTCTTCAAGGCAGTAGCGCAAGTGTTGGCATTTGTCTATCGCAGCAAAAAAAGAAATTGACAGTAAAATAATTAAGAATAGTGTAAGGGTTCAACCACCCCTGCCCCTCCAGGGGAGGGGAATAAGAAATTGAGGATTGAACATCGAGCATTGAATATTGAACATTGAAGATGTCCTAAATTCCCCTCCCTTGGAGGGGTGTCCGAAGGACGGGGTGGTTAAAACAGTAATTTATTTCAGGAAAAACAATGGCTTCTAATACATCTCTAACAAAAAATTTACAGATTCCTCCTCCGGCAAGGAGAGTGCTTGCTACTATTTCCGGCAATCAGGATATAGCCCTCGCTATCGGTATATTGATAGTGCTCGGGCTTTTGGTGCTGCCACTCCCCGCATTCTTGCTGGATGTAATGCTTGCGATTAATATCACTGTATCCATATTGATTCTGATGACCTCGCTGTATATCCGAAGTCCTCTCGATATAAGTTCATTCCCTACGATTTTGCTCATTACTACCCTGTTTCGTTTGGGGTTGAATATTGCTACTACGCGGCTTATTTTGAGTGAGGGTCACGCAGGAAATATTATCAAAGCATTCGGAGACTTCGTTATCGGGGGGAATTATGTGGTGGGGATTATTATCTTCCTTATCCTGATAATTATCAACTTTATTGTTATTATAAAAGGTTCTACCCGTATTGCAGAGGTAACGGCAAGGTTTACATTGGATGCTCTGCCGGGCAAGCAAATGAGTATTGATGCCGATCTAAATGCCGGATTTATCGACGAAAAAGAAGCCCGTGAACGCCGAGCACGTCTAACACGGGAATCGGAGTTCTTCGGTTCGATGGACGGTGCGGCTAAGTTTGTAAAAGGGGATGCAATTGCAGCATTAATTATAACGGCGATTAATATTGTAGGTGGCTTTGCAATCGGTGTGGCGCAACGAGGGATGGATGTATCACAAGCGTTATCTATTTATACGATTCTTACAATCGGGGATGCACTGGTTTCGCAGGTTCCTGCACTTCTTATTTCGGTGGCTTCGGGTATGGTTATCACCCGTTCAGCTTCCGGCGAAAAATTGGAAGAAGAAGTAGGTGGACAGTTTGCTAAACAACCTAAACCGCTTGCTCTTGCCTCCGGTTCATTATTATTACTGTCAGTTATGCCCGGTTTCCCGATGTTTCCGTTCTTATTAATGGGAGCTGTTACAGGTGGGATTGCATTCTTCCGTATTCAAACAACTAAAAAAGAAGCACTTATATCACTTCAAGAAGAAATGTCCGCAGCTGAACTTGCCACTCGCAAACCGGCAGAACAACCAGTGGAAGAACTATTGCGCATTGACCCTGTGGAAGTGGAACTTGGAATAGGACTTATCTCGCTTGTTGACGAATCGCAAGGCGGTGATGTATTCAAACGAATTACTAATATCCGCAGACAACTAGCCTCAGAGCTCGGGATGATTCTCCCACCTGTTAGGGTGCGTGATAACCTCGAACTTGACGCGGATGAATATGTGGTAAAAGTCCGGGGGAACGAAATTGCACGGAATCGTTTATATCCGGGTATGTTACTCGCTATGAACCCGGGAATGGCAGAAGGGGATGTTGCAGGAGTGAAGGTGACGGAGCCTGTATTCGGGCTACCGGCTACATGGATTAACTCCTCCGACCGTGAAAACGCTGAAATTATGGGCTTTACTGTAGTGGAAGCTGCAACTGTGCTTGCAACGCACCTTACTGAACTATTACGACGAAGCTCGGATAAACTATTGACACGTCAGGATATTAAACACTTGATAGAAGGGCTGAAAAAAGACTATCCTGCACTCGTGGATGAAATTTCGCCTGAGTCATTACCAACTTCAATCATCCAAAAGGTTTTGCAAAATCTCTTGAAGGAGTCAATTCCGATTCGTGATTTGCCGTTGATATTGGAATCGCTGCTGGAATATGTGAAAGTAACGAAGAATATAGATGTTCTTACAGAATATGTGCGTCATAGTTTGAGTGAGAGTATCCGCAAACTGTTCCAAGATCAGAACGGTGTTATTCATGCAATTGCACTCGAACCGCAATTAGAGCAGATTATGACCAACGCATTGCAAAGCGGCTCGCAAGCAATAGCAAGCCAAACACTTGGTCTTGCTCCTGATGTGCTGCGCACAGTTCAGCGGAGTTTATCGGTTGCAATTGATGATGTTACACTGTCGGGATATTCACCTGTTGTTATATGCTCGGCGCAAATACGACCGTATTTCTATCGGATGATACGCAGTACATTCCCAATGGTAAGTGTAATTAGCTTTACTGAATTGCCTTCGGATACTGAAGTGGATGTAATGGCTACGGTTAGGGTGTAGGATGGTAAGTTTTATAGACGTAACAAAGGGCGAATCTTAGGATGCGCCCTTTGTGTGTTTAAATAATGTCCCTGGCTAAGATAGGCTGACAATAGCTCTTATGGAGAGTTTGTTGACTGATAAAGTTATCAACTATATAATTGGGTAAAATATCAGGTGTAGGCAGCGAAACTATTGTCACCTTTTTCCATAATAATGGTGTGTTCCATTTTGTTTAATGTACAGGAGCAGGAGTAGTAGATGTAGTCGAAGCCGCTGCTGCAGCAGCTATAGCGTGGTTCCTCTTTACTAGTCCACTTATATAATACATCATATATATAGAAACAAGAGAAATACCCACTATCATGTAACCTAATGTATCAAAATGTTCAAGAGGACTGAAATTAGTCTTTTGAACAACAATCTTTCCACCTATTACAGCTGCAATACCACCTGCAATTTGTTGCAAAGAGGAATTGATACTCATAAATGCTCCTCTATCTTGCATTTTAGGGAGGGCGGACACGAGTGCCATTGAGGGTACCATTCTACTCATGATTCCTATCATCATTAATACATTTACAGCTAAAACAATTCCAAAAGCAACTGGAGTAAGGTTCGTATAAACTACTACCACCATCATCATCCATACAGATGCAAATGCAAACAGTTTGAATTTGTCGATACTGTCGCTAAATTTACCGATAAGCGGCATGATAATCAGTGAGCTTACCCCGCCAACCATAAATAAAATAGGCAGTTGATGAGTAGTAAGCTGAAGGTTGTTGATAGCAAATGCACTTCCCCAAGGCATCATCAGAAAGCCACCCAATGAAAGTAAAGCTGTAGTAAGAAATCCTGCCCTGTATTGACCAAATGAAAGTGTTTTCCAAAGATGCATAAGTATCTTACGTTCTGATTTTATAGTTAGATGTTCTGCAATTGCAGGCATCTTTACAAGAACTACAAGCCAAACAATGCTTGCCAAACCTACAATCATCAGGAATGGAGACTGCCATCCCCAAATATTTGCAACGAACAAACTGATGGGAATACCAAGAACTTGGCTTGCTCCAAAACCCATCTGCATAAATCCCATCACTCGTCCCCTTTGCTGAAAAGGGAAGAGGTCGGCTACAATAGCCATAGAGATTGAACCGATTACACCACCGAATAATCCCGTAACAATCCTTGCCATTATTAGCATAGGATACGAAGTGGTTAAACCACAAAGAAGAGTACCGACAATAAAGCCGACATAAAAGAACAACAGAAGTTTTTTCCTGTCGAATCGGTCGGCAAAGCCCGCCGTTAGCAAACCGGAAATCCCGGCACTAAACGCATAACTCGAAACAGCAAAGCCGAACTGTGATGTAGAAAGGCTCATTGCCTTCATAAGCATATCCCCAAGAGGAGACATGACCATAAAGTCCAAGATGACGGTAAATTGTGTGAGTGCAAGAATAACAATTGCGTAAATCTGTGCCGAAGAGAATTTTTCGGAAATTGGTTTGTTTTGTTCCATAGATAATTATAAGATTAGAGTAATTCTTCGCAGAGGTATCCTGCTTTCTGTATAGTATTAATTATTTCCGTTGAAGCGTCATGCGTGGCTTCGATTCTTAAAACCCTGTCAATATCTTCTCTATCCACACTCCAGCGAATGATATGTGGGCTGTCCAGATGCGGAGCGATTGCTTCCATATCTATTGGCGAGTGGATGTTTGTCTTAAAAATTAGAATATGATTCATAGTATTTATTGGATATGAATAAATATGAGTTATGATGGCTTTGTATGAAACTTTAGGGTTTTAATGCTTTAACGATTATATCAAACGTAGTTTTCAGAGTTACTTCATTAAGTTTGAAATCATTACCCATCATCGTTTTTTCTTGTAAATGAAATTTTACTAATGAATAGAATGACCCGTAAGCAACAGACCAGAATATTTCCGGTGCCATCATTTTTAATTCACCTTTTTGAATTGCATTAATAACGAATTGTTTCATGTTTTCTTTGAAACTCGACAGGTGAATTCCACTGCTGTTTATTAATGGAGAATTACGGAATTGCTCATAGAAGCTGAAATGAACCGGATACTCCAAAACAAACTTCAAACGGTTTTTCCATTGTATCCACAGTCCTTCTTCAAACGAAAGCTGGGGATTAAATCCTTCTAAAGCAACATCGGCAAATGTTTGCTGAACTTCATTAAATAATTGATTCAGCAAATCTTCTTTATTCTTATAATAGATATAAAGTGTTGCAGGTGAAACATTAGCAGATTTTGCAAGTTTCTGCATACTGAATCCGTCGAACCCTTCGGCAACAATCATTTTCATTGCGTTTTCTCGGATAGCGGCAGCTTTATTTTCGTTTTTTGTTCTCATAATGGTTACAAATATAAATGAACGTTCGTTCTTTTACAAATTAATTTTTTGTTATTTTGATTTCAAGTGGAAGGAGAGTTTAGAGTGGATTGCAACATATATTCGGAGCTTTGAATATTACCATTTTGTAAATTCAGAGAAATTTCGTATTTTTGTGCCTTGCTGAATCATAGTCCCGCCACTTTAACCCTTTGAAGGAAATTATGGCACGAGTTAGAAAAACAAAAAAAGCGAAATACGTAAAGTTGTACTCTCCTTTCTTAATGAAGGAAACCAAGCATGAATTGATTGGTGAACCCATGGAAACAGAGAATGGTCGCCGCCAATGGGCACGTTGTACAGTCAGTCGGCACTCACAATTGGTGAATCTTGATATTCTCGAAGCGCAAGGAGATAAAAAAGACGCTATTATCAAGGAATTCTCCCGCGAAGACTCGAAAGAATACGTAACAACTGATGTTTATCAAATAGGTGATGTTATTTATCACACCAAATGGGATGATATCGGAATCGTACTTTCAAAAGAAACAACATCGAATGGAGGACACGCAATAATTGTCCAGTTCGAGAAGATCAAAGAAAAGAAGCTTATAGAAAATATGCTTTAATATTCCACAAGGAATATTCCCTACAATCGTCAATTACTATCAACTATTTCAATTTTAAGGTGTATTTACCATGATTGGTGTAACAATTCAAGCTAACGAGTCAATTGACCGCGCTCTCCGCCGCTTCAAGAAAAAATATGAACGCAGTGGTGTTCTTCGTGAATTTAAAAAACGTACTTTCTTCGTTAAGCCGTCAATCGACAAGCGGTTATCCAGAATGAAAGCTATTCGCCGCCAAGTTCGCGCTACAATGGAACAAGAGTAATTTTTTTTACTTTCAGTTCTATGAAAATGATTGTAGGGTAATTCAAGCTATAAAAGGGATACGCCAAAAAAGGTGTGTCCCTTTTCTATTTGGTGACGATTACGTAATTTGCACCGAACCATGGTGTATTGTTGTGATTAAAATTTTATGCTTATTAAGGAATAATTAGAATGGACTTATTTCAAAAATGTCTTGAATTTACCCGTGCAGATGAGGTTAAAAAGCTCGGACTCTACCCCTATTTCCGTCAAATTGAAGAAAATGAAGGACCTATCGTCAGCATTGAAGGACGTAAGGTCATTATGGCAGGCTCAAATAACTATCTTGGCTTAACTGCTCACCCACGTGTGCGCCAAGCCGCAATTGATGCAATTCACCGTTACGGGACAGGCTGTTCGGGCTCTCGCTATCTTACAGGAACGATTACACTCCATATTGAATTAGAGGAAAAACTCGCAAAGTTTTTGGGATATGAATCTGTGTTATTATTCAGTACAGGCTATCAAACAGCTTTGGGAGTTATCTCAGGTTTGGTTTCCAAAGGTGATTATGTAATTTCCGACAAGGAAAATCATGCGTGTATTATCAACGGTGCTATGCTTGCCAAGGGTGGTTTTGCTGAATTCGTGCGGTATAAACATAACGACATGAACGACTTGGAAAAGGTAATGAAACGTATCCCTGATTCAGCGGGAAAGCTTATTGTGACCGATGGAGTGTTTTCGGTCTCAGGTGAATTGGTTCACCTTCCTGAAATGCTTGATGTTGCTAAGAAATACGGGGCGCGAGTACTTGTGGATGATGCTCATGCAACAGGTGTGGTTGGCGTGGGAGGACGCGGCACTTCAAGCCTTTATGGTTTGACTGATAAAACAGATATGACAATGGGGACATTCTCCAAGACATTTGCTTCCCTTGGTGGTTTCATAGCTGGACCTGAACGTGTTATCAATTATCTAAAACACGTATCACCTGCACTTATTTTCAGTGCAAGTCCTACTCCTGCAAGTTGTGCAGCTACTCTTGCTGCTCTTGAGATTCTTGAAGAACAACCGGAGCTTGTCGATAGACTTATCAGTAATGCCGACAAAATGCGCAATGGGTTCAAAGAACTTGGCTTTAATGTAATTGAGAGTAGAAGCGGAATTGTTCCTGTGGTTGTAGGTGAAGTAGATATAGCTCTTGTTTTCTGGCGTAAATTATATGATAAAGGTGTATTCGTAAATGCGTTTATACCTCCCGGAGTACCGCCGAATATGAGCATGATGCGCACAAGCTACATGGCATCGCACGAGCCGGAACATTTGGATAGAATACTTGAAGTGTTTGCCGAGGTTGGTAAGGAACTTGGGTTGATTGGCTGATAAATTTGTGGATAGTTATTATGTAAAAAGCGAGGAATCTATTGATTCTTCGCTTTTTTTTATGGAACTTGCTTGTCAAAATTATATGGAATGGCAGTTGTACAGTGCTGTGTATTGATATGCTATAAGAATAAAAGTCAGAGTATTTGTTACAACTTCTTTACCGTGTATGTGCTTAGAAGGAAGGTGTTGTAGCAACCGGCATGAGCTAAAATTGATTTTGTAACTATTCAACTCACGACAGTAAACAACTGTCATGACTTGAAAATTAATTTCTCTCCAGAAAATTTGTATGTCACTTCTCCCAATGCTTTATTCATACATCTATAAACTGACTCCCTTTTTCTCATTTTTTTGTGGTGAAGCAAACATTCCTTTAATTTGTGAATTATTTCCATAGTACTTATGAAAGTTAAACCGTTTACTATTGCCATACATACCTTGGTTTGGTTGTTATTGCTGGTTATACCTTATGTTTCAACTGATCAGGTTTTCAATTTTTTTGTACCTGAGTCGGGGGTAAAATACCTTTTACTCAGCGTTGGTTTAAGTACTGTTTTGCTAGTATTATTTTACTATAATTACCTTTTTCTCATCCCAAAATATCTCCTTGTTAAAAAATACTGGCACTACTTTTCATTTCTATTCTTATCAATAGTAATAGCATCTTCACTTTTAGGTATCACGTTTTTCTTTTCCGATTTCAATCCGGAAAAATTATCCAAAATTAATCCGATTATTGAAAAAATTATTCCCGTTATCATTATCAATACAATTTCATTGTGGCTATTATCCATTGTATCATCTATTCTATGGACTGTTTACAACCGAAAAGAAGCCTTGGAAAATTATCAAATATAATTTTATTGAATTGCAAAAATTGCGTTTGGACAGAAGCGTGAAACTGGAATATTACAGTTTGGAAATTGTTCCTGAATTCCAAATTGCCCCTATGCTGATAATTCCTTTTGTTGAAAATGCTTTTAAGCATGGAGTGAACTCCGAACAAAAGAGCCACATCAAAATTGAAATGACAATGAACAAAACGGAATTTCGGTTAAGTATAGTAAATAACAAAGTGAATGTTCAGAAGGACATTTCTGAAAGAAGCGGATTGGGAATTGAAAACACAAAACATCGACTGAATTTAATATATCCTTCAAAACATTTGTTGGTTATAAATGATATCGAAAAGGATTTTTCTGTTTCCTTATATATCAACTTGCAATGATAAATGTTATTGCCATAGATGACGAACCGTTAGCACTTACAGTGATTCAATCGCTGTGCGACAAATGTGAAAACATCAATCTGCAAAAAACGTTCACACAACCTAACGAGGCATTGAAACATTTACGGAAATTTCCTACAGACTTAATTTTTTGCGACATACAAATGCCTTCAATGACCGGAATTAGTTTGGTAAAGTCATTACAGCAAAACACGATGGTGATTTTTACCACCGCTTTCAGCGAATATGCAGCTGTTAGCTATGAATTAAATGCCATTGACTATTTGCTCAAACCCATCAACCAGAAACGCTTTACACAAGCTATTACCAAAGCACAGGAGTATTTTGACCACATCAATAAAAAAGACCAAAATGTTGAGAAAAGTATTTTTGTTCGTGCAGATTTCAGTTTGGTTAAAATTCCCTTAGCTGATATTCTGTATATCGAGGGATTAGCTGATTATCTCAAAATTTACATCAAGGACCGCAAAACCATTGTGGTACGGATGACCATGAAAGACATGATGGAAAAGTTACATACAGGTGATTTCATTCGTGTACATCGCAGTTTCATTCTGCCATTCACCAAAATTGAAGCAGTGAGAGGATCAACTATTTTCATAGGTGACAAAGGGTTTCCAATAGGACGTACTTACACTGATGAGTTTTTCAATCGCTATTCTTCTTAAAAAAACACCATCCTTTGGAGTTTCCTCGTTAGCTATTGCAAGATGAATCGACATTTCCATTCTTCGCTTAACTCACTCACTTCTTCTCATAAATTTTTACAAGGATTATTTAGACTGCATATTTGAATCGTTAATTACGAAAATGTATTTGCAAACGCAAAGAAGAATACACAAACCCATTATTCTAATTCACGATTATGTATAAGAAAATCATAATAGTAGCCTTTGTACTTTTGTTCAGCACAACCCTATTGTCTGCACAACAGAAATTCACCGTTAGCGGAACCATCACAGACAAAAAGAATGGCGAAACCATGATAGGTGTTAAGGTTTTTCCTCTTGAACTCAAAG
>JACPWH010000121.1 GCA_016197185.1 Ignavibacteriota bacterium | reverse complement strand
ATAACCAATTTTTTTCTCTCATTTTTCAGGATAATTTTATGAAATATGTCCGTTTCCTTTCTATTCTTCCTTTGCTGCTTATATTATTTGCAGGGTGCAAGGTTAGCGATTCCCCTACAAATTTGGACGGGAATCAAAATGGCAGCATGATTACCACTACAATTGCAGGTACAGTTAATGACGAGTCGGGGCAACCGCTTGCGGGAGCTGTTGTTACTATAAGTGAAAATGGAATTGTTAAAAATTCCGTCACAACCAATAAATTCGGATCTTTTATGATCAGGAATGCAAATGTTCCGGCATCACGCTGTTTTATTCTTTGTAAGAAAAACGGTTACTTTACCGGAAGTCGTGCTGAAATTCCAAACCAGGGCAAAATTACCGAAATGCGCCTGACAATGCAAAGCAGTGCAACAACACATTCGGTAAACTCCGCTTCCGGTGGAAAAGTAAATATAGGGAATGCAAACGTTACCTTCCCTGCGAATGCCTTTGTGACAAGTTCGGGAACTACTTACAACGGAACTGTAAATATTGCAGCAAAATTCCTCGATCCTACCTCAACCTCGTTCTATAATTCTTTTTCTGGTGATATGACCGCAACACGTGTTGACGGAAGTCAAACTCAGCTTCTGTCTTACGGAGTTCTACGTGTTGAGATTAAAGATGCTTCAGGTAATGAGCTCAAGATTGCCACCGGAAAAACTGCAACGCTCACCTACCCTTTAGCAGCATCCATGCAAAAAGATGCCCCAGCTTCCATGCCGTTATGGTATTTCGACGAAACACTCGGAATGTGGAAAGAAGAAGGCATTGCCACAAAAACAGGAAATTTTTATTCAGGTGAAGTAACTCATTTTACATCATGGAATTGTGATCATCCCGATCAAACCGGATTAGTGAAGGGGCGTGTTGTCTGCAATGGAACTGAAGGTGTAGAAGGTGTTTATATAACAGTCGGAGAACGCAAAGTAATTACTGATCAAGACGGATATTATTCATCACTTGTTCCCATGAATATTGCCTTTGATATTTCTATTAATCCAAAAGAAAACAACGGATTAACTGCTATACCTACTCATGTTTTATCTCTTAGCCCTGCTGAAGTTAGAACTATCCCTGATATTCAACTTGAAAGTTGCCCTGCAACTATTACCGGTACTATAGTCGATTGTAATTCTTCTCCAATCTCAGGCACAGTAATTATTTCGTTTAACGGCTCATACCATTGCTATTTTACAACATCAGGAAATTTCAAAATACGTGTTCCGGCAAATGTTCCTATGACCATAGAAGCAACAACATATAATGGTGAAATTGCATTACCGATAGCTGTCCCTGCTATTAATAATGACCTAAATTATTCGGTCGGTACAATTTCTGCTTGTGAGAATGGCACAACTGCCGATTTTTATGATGTAAGTTATGGAAACGGACAAGCGCAATCCATTCTCCTCTCACCCGACGGCTCTTTACTTGTAGTAAACGGTTATCGTCCCAAAGAAAATTTCACAGAAGTTTATGATGTAAAAACAGGTGTCAAGCTCTGCTCGTTCATTGTTGACAGCTCGCAATATCTCGCGAATTTTTCGGCTGACGGCTCCAGGCTTCTCGTTCATTGGGGATACGATTCAATGTGCGTAGTGAACCCGATGACGGGTGCTGTTATCCAAAAAGTAAAAGCATCTGACGGCAGATTAACTCCTGACGGTGCATCTATTATTATAATTGACGGTTATCCGAGAGACCCTATAAAACTCTCAATATATTCAGTTGCAGACGGCTCGAAGATTAAGGATTTATCGTTTAACGAAAAAGGCTATTTAGTGCTGGTAGGGCTACGCGGCACGAGCGAGATTCAGTTTATGGACGGAGGTCGTAATAATGCAAGGATCATCTCTTGGGATTATGTTTCCGATACAAAGGTAACTGACATTACAATCCCTAATCTTTCCAGCTATTATAGTCCTCATGGTACGGGGTCGGGATTCTCTCCAGACGGCAGTATTGCAGGTCTTCAGGACTTTACCCAGCAATCCACAATGAACTTTTATAATTCGGAAACAGGATCAGTCATAAACTCTTCTCCGTTTTCAATATCGGGCAATTCTAAAAACAGTGAATTGGGATACGTAGGTGTAGCTAATGATCAAACTTTTGTTGTTCAGGCAATATCGAATAACGGACAGGGTTCTGCTCAACCAAGCATATTTACCATAGGCGACGGGAAGCTCAAAAAAGTGCTTCCAATTTCATCGTCGGCAATGAACATCTTGTACCGTAATTTTAACTATAGCTATAATAGCCAATACCTTGCAGGGATTCCATATATTAACAATGTTAACGAATCAGTGGCTTCTGTTCGTGTCTGGCGAGTGAAGTAATAAAATCTCAAAAGAAAACAAACCCTAAGAAAGCCATTGAAATTATGATAATTTCAATGGCTTTCTTATAAACATCTATCACTTAGTTACTTACTTAATATCAAACTATTAAATTAAAAATACAACCAAGGTAGAAACACACGATAGTAATGGAAGCAGGACATCCATATTCACAATAAATTCAAATTATCCTCCAAAATTTTCTTACATTTGTTTTACAAAAGAAGAAGAAAACTGCCATCAGAATCATATCTATACAATCAAAGCAAGGACAGCATGACCCCCGAAACATATCCCATTAAACGTGCTCTTATCAGCGTTTCCGATAAAAATGGCATCATAGAATTTGCAAAAGAACTCCATCAATTAGGCATCGAAATCCTCTCTACAGGAGGAACTTCATCGCTCTTGAAAAATGCAGGAATCCCTGTTGTAAGCGTAAGCGACTATACAGGTTTTCCCGAAATAATGGACGGACGTGTGAAAACTCTTCAACCTAAAATACACGGTGGGTTGCTTGCGGTTTTGGATAATAATGAGCATCAAGAGCAAATGGCAGAGCACGATATTAACTCGATCGATTTACTTGTTGTAAACCTCTACCCATTTGAAAAAACTCTTGCCAATCCATCGGCAACACCCGAAGATATTATCGAGAATATTGATATCGGCGGTCCTGCAATGGTGCGCGCAGCTGCTAAAAACTACCGTTGGACTGCAGTAGTTGTGAATCCAAACCGCTACGAATTAATTCTTGAACAATTACGTACAAATAAGACGACTTTATCCGAACAATTCCGCCGAGAACTTGCAGGTGAAGCATTTGCCCATACCGGATATTACGATTCATTGATTGCAGGATATTTCCGCTCAAGTAACAAAAGCGATATTTTCCCTGAGGAACTGTCATTACCAATGCGCAAGGAGCAGTCCCTGCGCTATGGCGAAAACCCCCATCAATCTGCTGTACTTTACGGTCATTTCAGCTCGATTTTCAAACAATTGCACGGCAAGGAATTATCCTACAACAACATCGTAGATATTGATGCAGCCGCAAAACTCGCCTTGGAATTTGCAGAGCCGACTGTGGTAATTGTAAAACACACCAACCCTTGCGGGGTAGGTTCGGGTGCTACTCTAAGTGAAGCATACACAAAAGCTTTTGCAACGGACACCGTATCTCCTTTCGGCGGAATTATCGCTGTCAATCGTCCGATTGATAAGGAATTTGCAGAGACTGTTCACGGCTTATTTGCAGAGGTGTTAATTGCTCCTGAAATTACGGAGGAAGCAATAACATTACTCCGTAAAAAGAAAGACAGACGTTTGATGACTGTTGATTATAACGCTCTCAGAACGCACATTGTCATGCAAGTAAAGTCAGTAGCCGGAGGACTTCTCCTCCAAACAGAAGATGCGGAATTACTGGATGAATCTGCCCTGCGCACGGTCACAAAACGACAACCAAATGATACGGAAAAAGCAGCTTTGATGTTCGCATGGCGGGTGGCGAAACACGTGAAGTCCAATGCAATAGTCTATGCAGCAGCAGATAGAACCCTTGCCATCGGAGCAGGACAGATGTCACGCTTGGACTCTGCAAGAATTGCTACAAAAAAGGCTCAAGATGCCGGAATCGACTTAAAAGGATGTGCTGTGGCAAGTGACGCGTTTTTCCCGTTTGCAGATGGGTTATTGCAAGCTGTAGATGCAGGAGCTACATCTGTTATTCAGCCGGGGGGGTCTGTTCGAGATGAAGAAGTGATTGCTGCAGCAGATGAACATAATATTGCAATGATGATGACTGGGATGAGACATTTCAGACATTGAATTATATATAGCAGATACCCTAAATAAAAAGACCATGAAAGGTTTTAAAAACCCTTTATGGTCTTTTTATTTAACAAGTTCCCCTTTTAACTATACAGCCCCCTCTGAGTAAAACAGCAGCATAAAGAGTGTAAACTTAAAACAATAAACTCCATCGAAGCGACATTCTAACGCACTTTATGGAGTTCTAAGAGTATCTACATGCTATTGTTCAGCAATGAAACAAAAATTAATTCATAAATAACAGGTATCAGTAATTTGGCAACTATCTGATAATCACAAGTTCAGGGTAACAATGAAGATATTAGTACCCCTCTACTCTCTTCATATCAAACTTCCAATGGACGAACTACCGTTATCCCGATATGCGAGGTTACAGTTTTAAGATAGGAGGATACCGTCTTATCAAGAAACACTCGTTTTCGAGCAATGGAGGCATGAAGGAATCGCAGTCTGCCCCTTTCATCTCGGTAGGCAAGTCCTGTGTGGGCATAGTCAAGTCCGGCTTTATCTGTTGCAATGGCAATGATGTCTCCTGTTTGGAGTTTGGATTCTATATCCTTAACATTTTCTTTTGGAATATAATAATGCTTAACAGCATTGATTTCTTGTTCAGTTTGAGCGATTTCGGGAATAAGTGTTGAGTCTGCCGTCATCGGTGCATAATACTGCGGATGTTCCGACATGAATGACACCTTCAGAGGGAATTCCACTCCTCCTAATTCTTGGGTAATATCTTTTACAGTACCTTTTTTTACATTATTTGCAATCCAATCAGCAGTATAATGAAGACGGGATGTGTAGCCGTCTAACTTTCCATCGCGATAACGGGTTCGGGTTATTTCTTTCACCAAATTTTCAAACGATGCATCATGCCTTTTCGTTATACGGGCAATACCGAGTACACTTTCGAAGAAAGTAACGCAATCGAGACCTGTTAGGTCAATACGGCAAGTTTCTGTTTCTCCTTCAAGTGTTCCTCCTACATACGCCGTGCCTAAAAGAAGCATACCGATTTTACCCATACGCTCGCCGATAGGCAATCTGTCAATGCCCGATGATTTTGTATAACTGATGATATGATCAAAAATATACCACGAGGTTGCTTCTTTGTCGGTATTGTCCTGAATGCTACTGAGCAGTTTTTTTGTTTGCTCCATTATAGCTTCTGTCGGGATAAAAGGAATTACAGCGCAAAACTTTAGGAAATCACGTCTAATCATAAGTCAATTGGATTTTAGGATTACATGAAATTATCGAACATTAACGAGTATGGCTATTGGCGCGCACTTTTTATACCAATTTACATTAAAACTGTGAAATTTTCATCACACTTTTCTTTATTCCTAAATGTCCTACAAACAAAATGAAATATGAGGATACAAACCTAAATTTTCTTGTATTTTTGCAAGTACTTTTCTGCAAATACTGTAACCAATGTATCCGGTACCTGCTTGTTTGCAAATAATCGGCTAATCTATTATTGAATCAATCTGAAGGAACAGACATGAAATCTTACTTTACTGTTTTTTTTGTTGTGTGTTTGGTACTGCTAATTTCTACGGCGAATGCACAGCCACCTACATTGTGGGAGTCACGCGGAGTTGGCGGAGGCGGGGCAATGTTCGCACCGAGTATCAACCCTGCAAATGACAATGAATTCTATGCGGGCTGCGATATGAGCGAACTGTTCCATTCTACTGATTTCGGAAAATCCTATTCCGTTTTGAATTTTAAACAAGTGAACGGCGGACATAATTCTACGGTAAGATTTACCTCAACCCCCGGATTACTTTATACTATCAGTTATAAACTTAATGGAAGCTCCGACCAAGTTGTCCCTGTAAAAAGTACAGATAATGGTCTTACATGGAAAAATTTACCGGGCAATCCTGATGCTTATGAAGAAACATTTACGATTGATGCAGATTATAACAATCCGCTTCGGGTAATCATTTCCTATTATGGTGAAATCCATATTTCATTCGACGGAGGCACAACGTTTAAGAAGATACATTCTGCAGCAAATAACGGAACCGGTATAATTGTTGGCGGAGTATTTTTTGATGGTGACGCAATTTACATTGGTACAAACGACGGATTATTAGTTTCTAAAAATGGTGGACAGGCGTTCACAGTTGAAACAATTGCAGGTATTACGGCAGGGGAAGCAATATGGTCATTCGCAGGTGCTAAACAAAACGGCACAACTAGATTTTACTGCCTGACCGGGGCATCTAACGATATGTATGTCGGTAAGCCCGGCAGTGAGTATGAAGATTTCCTAAAGGGAGTGTATGTATTGAATTATGGAACGGGAAGCTGGGCAAAAAAAATGAGTGGTATCACTGTCGGGGCAGATCATCTTATGTTTGTCGGTATGGCTCAAAATGATATTTCAACCTGTTACCTGGCAGGCAGCGGTTCGAGTGCCCCTGATGTAATGAAAACCATCAACGGCGGTGATTCGTGGACAAGAACATTCATCGGAGCAAACAACCAAAACATTACAAACGGGTGGAGCGGCGACGGTGGCGATAGGGCATGGAGCTATGGGGAATGCGCATTTGGATTCGCTGTTGCGCCGAATAATTCTCAGAAATTGTTGTTTGGAGATTTTGGGTTTATCCATACTTCTACCAACGGCGGTACTTCATGGCAGCAAGGATATGTTGATGTAAGCACTCAAAATCCTGCAGGAGCAAAAACTCCAACAGGAAAACAATACAAAAGCATCGGGCTCGAGAATACGACCTGCTGGCAGGTGATGTGGAGTGACGCAAATACTATGTTCTCCTGTTTTTCGGATATAAAAGGTGTGCGGAGCACTGATGCCGGAACTTCGTGGGGATTTAAATACGCAGGGCACGGAGCAAACTCGATGTATCGCATCGCCAAAGCTCCAAACGGCACACTCTACGCAGGAACAAGCAATATCCATGATATGTACCAAAGTACCCGTCTTGCCGATGCACAGCTCAATGCCAATGATTCCTATGGAAAAGTTATCTATTCGATTGATAACGGTGCGTCATGGAAAGATATTAAGAACTTCACCCACCCGGTTTTTTGGGTGGCTCTCGACCCGAATAATCCGAATATACTCTATGCAAGCGTTATACATTCTACACAAGGTGGAATCTATGTAACTAAAAATCTTCAAGACGGTGCAAGCGCAACATGGACAAAACTCCCTTCTCCTCCGAGAACAGAAGGACATCCCGCTTCAATAGTCGTTTTAAATGACGGGCAGGTTGTTTGCACCTTCTCAGGTCGCCGAGCTCCGGATTTTACGGCAAGTTCAGGTTGTTTCTTATATAACCCAACTGCTAATTCATGGGCGGATGTTTCGGACAATGGTATGAAATACTGGACAAAAGACATAGTGATTGACCCCAATGATCCAAGTCAGAATACATGGCTTGTCGGAGTATTCAGCGGGTGGAAAATTCCTGCTGCAGTTGGAGTAGGGGGATTATACCGTACAACAAACCGTGGACAATCATGGACACGAATTTGGAATTCAGACCGTGTAACAAGCTGTACATACAATCCAGTAAATCCTACTGAATTATATGTAACGACGGAAGTTGAGGGTTTGTGGTATTCTGGCAATGCGAGTACTGCATCACCGATATTTACCCTTGTGGATAGTTATCCGTTTCGTCAGCCGGAGAGAGTGTTTTTTAATCCATTTAAATCTGATGAAATATGGGTGACAAGTTTTGGGCATGGAATGCGCCTGGGAAATATCGGCTCTACAAAACCACTCCTTACTGCCCCTGTTCTCCTTTCCCCTTCCGATAAAGCAGCCAGTGTTCCGGTCAAAGGAAAATTGCAATGGGAAGCTGTAACTGATGCTGATGTCTATTACGGCACACTATCGGATAATCCGAATTTCACGAATAATTTTTTAAATGATAATAAATCACTTACTACATCATTTGACTATACTCTTAGCCCTTCAACTACCTATTACTGGAAAGTGAAGGGAAATAAATTACAAAGTCAGGACGGAAATTGGTCTGCTGTATGGAGTTTTACTACAGAAGCAGGTAAACCGCCTATCCCTGAAGCAAACAAACTTCTCGTTCCAAAAGATAAAGACATTCAAAATACCGCAAACGTTATATTGGTATGGGATTCATCGGCAAATGCCGATAATTACCATGTTCAAGTTTCAACAGTTAGTGATTTTTCTACTACGATAATTGACAAAACCGGACTAAGTTTTTCGGAAGTTGTTATGGGACTTACAAATAATACCACCTATTATTGGAGAGTTCAAGCTGCTAATTCTGCCGGTTCTGCACCTTGGAGCGAAACCAGGAGCTTCACTGTAAAGCTTACAACAGGAATTGAATCAGGAACTGAGAACGACAATATTACCTTACAAATAATCCCGGCTCCGATTACATCTTTTGGAATTGTACAATATTCAATTCCTATCCGGTCTATAGTTTCAATTATCCTCACTGATGCTCTCGGACGGGATTCACTTTTGAACAGAAGTAAGGAACTTGATGCAGGAAACTATTCCATGAACCTCCCTGAACTTTCAAGTGGTGTATATCAAGTTCGATTAGAGTTCGGTAATTTTGTAAAAACTGTTCCATTTTCTGTTACTAAATAAAGCAGGATTATTGTAGATGAATAGTTGATTGATATTTCAAACATCATATCTTATTAGCGACCTTTGTGTAAATCTTTGTGTCCTTTGTGTTAACTTTGAAGAGCACAAAGGACACATTTGCATTTTTTGTTCATCAATTCAGCTAAAATCATATAAAGTTTTTCATAGAATGACACCAACAAACACCCAACAGAGCAAAAAGGTTTTCAGGATAGACCTAAACAATAGCAATCTTCCCTATCTTGTAGTTACCGGTATATTTATCATCTCAAGAATCATTTTTGCCATTGTTGGTGTTAGCTACGACTCAAATTACAGTACTGATGCATGGCAGGCGATCGACCCTGCAATGTTACTCTCACAGCCTTTTGAATCAATTTGGTATTTGCATACCCAACCGCCGATCCTTAATGCACTTATCGGTGCAATCCTTCACATTTCTCCTAATCATTTAGGACAGATTTGCCACTCTGTCTTTTTTATTGGAGGATGCGGTATGTCGTTGGCTCTTTGTGCTTTGCTTCAAAGAATCGGAGCTTCGCCCATTTTCGCAATTATCATAACGTCGTTGTTTATTATCAGTCCCTCAAGTATTCTGTATGAGAATTATCTTTTTTATACTCACCCTACCACAGTGATATTGTGCGTTGCTGCTTACTTTCTCTATAAATTCATCGAGACCAAACGCACATTATGGGGCTTATGTTTCTTTTTTTTGTGTTCGCTTGGAGTTCTCACTCGAAGCCTTTTGCACGTAGGATGGTTTGCAATCATTATACTCCTTTTGCTTATTTGTGCACGACCGATTGGTATTCGCAAAATTCTTCTTACTTCGCTTATTCCTTTTCTGATATGTTTTGGCTGGTATGCTAAGAATGCTGCAATATTCGGCTCTTTTACCGCTTCCACATGGATGGGACTTAATGCCACTCACGCAACTGTGAATTTACTTACCCCTGAAGAAAGAAGCAGCCTGATTGCCGACGGAACTCTCTCCCCCCTTGCAAATGTATTGCCTCCTTTCAGGGCATTTAATGAATATCCGCCCGAATATGCAACGCCGGCGCAAATGAGCACCCTTTCTCTACCCAATGCAGCACTGTTGCAACAGCCCTTTAAATCTGACGGGACACCAAATTATCATTATGCAGGATATATCCCGATTTCTCGTCAATACTGGGAAAATTCTAAGAATTTGATTCGTGCAAAGCCCTTCTTTTATATGAAACAAACAACAAAATCCATGGGGATTTTCCTCCTGCCGTCATCACGATACTTTTTTCTGGATAATAATCGAGAAAAAATAGAGCCTTATACTACCATATATTCAGCCGTAATTCTTGGAAGCCGTACTGATAATTTTACTACTTCCAACAGGTCTCCCTTTATGCTCTGCTGGTGGTATATAATCAGCTTGGTGTTTTCGTCTCTGTGGTGGATTGCTCGTCTTATCACCACCAGATTCAATCTTATTCTGAATATGCAATCTGCACGTACTGTTATGTTGCTCTATGCGATTTTTACAATTGTCTATGTCTTTACCGTAAGTTCACTTATCGAACACGTAGAGAATCTGCGTTTTAGTTATATGGTCAGCCCGTTAGTTATTATAGTTCTTTCTGCAACATATTACAACATAAAATCTAAGGGTTTGAATTCCGTTTTCAAAAGGAATAGACACTGAGTTATAAGTATCTTGCAAACATATTTGTACATTTTTGCGTATCATTGCATTGAATACCTATAATTCAATCAAATTTGCATTTCCTGTTTATTTTCAAACGAATCATCTATGACAATACTCCATACTGCCGATTGGCACCTTGGGCAGCATTTCGGCGACCATGACCGCAGGGAAGAGCATCAGAATTTTCTTAACCGGCTTGTAGGTATTATTAGAGAGCGAAAAGTTGATGCGGTTATCCATGCAGGTGACGTTTTCGATGTTTTTTCTCCACCTAAATATGCAGAGGAAATGTACTATAACTTTCTCCGTGAAATGGTGCTGTCGGAATGTAACAATATTGTTATAACCGGTGGGAATCACGATTCTGCTGCCACCCTAAACGCACCTGCAAAACTCCTCAAATCATTGAATATTCATATCATAGGCTGCGCAACCGACAATATTTCAGACCAGATTATTGAACTTGTTGATTCTGACGGCAAAGTAATTGGAGCTGTTGCAGCTGTCCCGTTTCTACGCGATAAAGATTTGCTTCGTGAAGCCATTTCGGGTGAAAGCTATGATGACCGTACCAAAAGGATTGCAGGTGGGATTCACGCTCATTACGAGCGTTCACGCGATGAAATTCTGACGTATAAGCAACAGGGACTTCCGGTTATTGCTACAGGACATTTATTTGTTTCAGGCGGCACAACATCCGATAGTGAAAAGGATATTCATATAGGGAATATAGGTCAAATCGGTGCAGAAATTTTCCCTATTGAATTTGACTATATTGCGTTAGGACACCTTCACCGTCCACAAATAGTGAATAAGCAATCGAGAATCCGTTATTCGGGTTCGCCGATTCCGTTAAGCTTTAGCGAGATTACGGATAAAAAGCAAATACTGCTTGTGGAATTTCAACCGTATCAGGAAATTAAGATAGAAACTATAGAGATTCCAAAATTACGTCAACTCATACGTTTTCAAGGTGATTTTGAAGCGATTATCGCAGCAATTTCCGGTTTTTCACTTAGCGAAGGAGAACTTCCTGCATTGGTGGAAGTCATTATCGAACTGGATGCTTTTAATCCCGATATGGACAGACAGGTAAGGGAGCTCGCTGAAGGAAATCCAAATCTTGAAATATTCAAGGTAAGACCGAAATATTTGGATAGATTCAGCTCAATTACCGAACAGTTTCAAAACATTCCCGATCTCGACGACCTCAATCCTATAGATGTTTTTTCTAAAAAAATGGAAAGTCTCGGTATGGATGAAAACTCCGAATTAATGGAAACATTCAGACAGCTTCTTGAGTATAAACACCAACAGGAGATAATATAAGAATTATCTATAAATATTTGAATCATTCGGATTCTTAGACACACACTCAACCGAATGTACAATAAAAGATGACGGAAAATCAAACAAAAACATGAAAATTCTTTCCATTAAATTCAAGAATCTTAATTCGCTGCGCGGGGAGCATAGCATCAGGTTCGATATTGCTCCTATTGACGGGTGCGGACTGGTTGCAATAACCGGAGCGACAGGAGCAGGGAAAACAACTATTCTTGACGCTATAACAGTTGCGCTTTACGGAGAAATTCCACGCTACGGTGGAGGTGCTCCGAGAGACCTTATGTCGCGTTATACAGGCGAATGCTTTGCTGAGGTCGAGTTTGAAGTTAAACACATTAAATACCGTTCTTCATGGTCATTACATCGCTCTCGGAGACGGCACGACGGAGAATTTCAATCCACCAAAATGGAAGTATGGAATATAGATACAAATACAATGCTCTCCAATGGCAGGAGCGAAGTTCCGGGTCGTATCGAACAAATAACGGGTTTGGATAAAGATCGTTTTTTGCGTTCGGTAATGCTGGCTCAAGGTGAATTTGCCGCTTTTTTGAAAGCGAAGGAAAGTGAAAAAAGTGCTTTGCTCGAACAGATGACTGACACAAAAATATATTCCGAACTCTCGAAACTATGCTTTGAAATTACCAAAGAAGAAAAACAAAAATTAGAGGATATTCAGTCACATATCAATTCCTTAGAACTTCTCTCGGATGAACGGAAAGGAGAAATTTTAGTACAGAGATCAGAACTCCAATCTATAAACGATATTTTAATTGTGGAACTAAACAATCTTCGGGAAGACAGACAATGGATTATCGGAATTGAAACACTTGCTGTCCAAAAAGAAAAAAACTTTCTTGAACTACGTCGTATTAGAGAATTGATTGAACAATCTGAGCCACAAAAGTTGCAGCTTGAACTTCATAAAAAAGCACAACCATTCCAAAACGAGATTAAGGAACTTGAAAATCAGAGAAAGAAAATTAATGATATTCTAACAGAAATTTCAGGTTTAGAAAGAAAATTACCGGAAATAACCAAAACCAAAGAGAATGGAATTCTTGAACTTGAGAATCATGAACTTCTGCTCCATACTCTCCGTAATGAGAGCGAAAGCACCGAAGAATTGTTCCAAAACGTGGAGGAAAAAGATAAAAATATTGCCGCAGAAACGTTGCTTTTCAAACGATATGCCGATGAAATACAAAGTGAAAAACAAAAATACGATGGTGAATTTCTGAAGAAAAAGAACTGCGATAATCAAATTGAGCAAAAATATGATTTACTTCCCGATTCTATCAGCAAAGAACAAATGAATTTGATACTTGAAGTAAACTTAGATGAAAAAGATGTTGCTCTTATTCATCTGAGAAATTCATGCGAACAATGGACAATTTCGGCAAATTTATCTAAGAGATTTAAAGAACAAAATGATACACAGAAGACACTCAATACTGAGCTTTCCGAATTATATATACGAATTGAAAAGGGTACAGCCCTCAAAAATGCCGAGCAACAAAAACTTACCTTCAGCGAGCAAAAAATCCCACTTCTTGAAAAAGCACTTGAACGCGAAAGATTGATTGCAAAATACGAGCAAGATCGCACTACACTTCTCGAGAATGAGCCATGCCCTTTATGCGGCTCAACGTCTCACCCCTATATTGATGAATATCATCACCATCAACTTTCAGAAGCTCAAAAAGAGCTTGAACTTGAAAAGAAAGCCCATAAAGAAATTAGCGAATCTATCACAAAACTCACAACAGGATTTGCTAAGCTCGAACAAGAAAAACTTAATAATCAGAACCGTTCTAAAGAAACCGTCGATAAACTACATCAAATAGGGCAAGAATTTAAGGCTAACGGAATACATACCATAGAGATAAATAACGCCGATGAAATTCAAAAAATTGCCGAAGCAAAAAAAAGTGAACTTAACTCTGCTGAAATTGAACTGCGCTTTGCTCATTCACTTCAATCACTCTACCACACTAGAAAAAATATAGAGGACAATTTATGCAAGCTCAGTGAATCTCTTGAGCAAAAGAAGGAAGAATATTCAAAACAAAGTATTATTCTTGAACAATTTCGTGAGGAAAGGCATACAATTTTTGGTGACAAAATAGTAAAAGTTGAACGTGAATTAGTGAGGAAGCAACTTAATGAAGCAGAACTTCAATGCGAAATCTCAAGAAAAAAACTGGAAACTGCAAAAGATCAATTTCTCAAACTCGAGACTAATCTTGTAAATGCAAAAAATCAATATTCCGGTCTTCAAGAATACTATAAAAAGAGGAATCAGGAATTTAGTGAATCAATTATTGAGAATGGATTTGCTTCTGTTCAGGAAGTACAAGCGGTCATTTTGGATTCTGTTACAGTCAATCATATTGAAACCCATTTGAAGCATTTAGAAGCGGAACACAACAGACTGGAAGGAGTTGTAAAAGAAGTTGACAGACAACTGATAGAAGAGCGACAGAAAGAACGTACTATTCTAACGAAGGAAGAACTCTCTCTAATTATTTCTGAGAAAGAAGGAATTTCAACCGGATACTCAAAAACTATTGGTGGTATTGAAGAGCAGTTAAGCCGTGATGCAAAACTCATGGAGGAATCCAAACTCCACATAGAAAAAGCAAAGGCACAGAAAAAAGAATTTGACAGATGGGATTCTTTGAATATGATCATCGGTTCAGGTGATGGTGCAAAATTCAGTAAATTTGCCCAGGGACTTACCCTCTCACGTTTAGTTCAGCTTGCTAATCTGCGTTTGCAGAAATTGAATGACCGTTATATCATCGCTCATAAAAAAGACGAGAATAAACCCTTGGAACTTGAAATTATCGATACATATCAAGCGGATGCCGTTCGCCCGATTGAAAGTTTGTCGGGTGGAGAAAGTTTTCTGGTTTCTCTGGCATTGGCTTTGGGACTTTCCGATCTTGCATCCCGTCGAACAAAGATAGACAGTTTGTTTATTGACGAGGGGTTCGGAACATTAGATTCCGATACACTGGATACCGTAATTTCTACTCTCGAGATGCTTCATTCAACAGGGAAAACGATTGGTATTATCTCGCATGTAGAAGCATTGAAGGAACGGATTACTACGCAGATTCAGGTGAGCAAGTCGGGATCGGGTGTGAGTAAAATTACTATTATACCTTAGGCGGCAACTGCTTAAATATGTCATCAAAATTAGCTTCAATTCGTTTCCTTGCCAGTTTACCGAAGAACGAAAGGCTGAATGTAATTTCAAGTTTGTTATCAGTGAGAACAATTGTTCCGTCACCAAGCTTTGAATTTGTATTAAGCAATGCTGATACATCTTTCCGGGTAAGCAGATGTTGATTGATATAATCCTTCATCTCAACGGCAGTCATCTTGGTACTAATTGTTTTATGAATGACAGACATGGCTTTTTTCTTCTAAATGTTTTTGAAAATTACTTACCACATTACAATCTTCCATACTTAGAGTATTATGTTAAAAGTCCCAGAAGTTGAGCTATCGTAGCACGAAGGTCTTTTCTATGGACAATCATATCAAGGAAACCGTTTTTTAGGACAGATTCGGCACGTTGGAATCCTTCCGGAAGTTTTTTACGGATTGTTTGCTCTACCACTCGCGGTCCGGCAAATGCTATAAGGGCTTTGGGTTCTCCTATGTTAATATCTCCGAGCATTGCAAAGGATGCGCTTACCCCACCAGTGGTCGGGTCGGTCATAATCGAAATATAGGGTAATTTTGCTTCAGCTAATTCCGAAAGAACGGCACTTGTCTTTGCCATTTGCATCAGTGAGAAGATTGCTTCCTGCATCCTAGCCCCGCCTGAAGCGGAAATTACTATAAATGGGGTTTTATGTTTGATTGCCCATTTTGCTGCCCGATAGAATTTCTCACCGACAACCGAACCCATACTGCCACCCACAAAATCAAAATTCATACACGCGAACGATACTTCACGTCCTTCAATTGTTCCATACCCTATTGAGAGTGCGTCGGGTGAGTCAGTACGTTTGTATGCATCTGCCAGGCGGTCGGTATAGGGTTTAGTATCTACAAAATGAAGCGGGTCGGTAGATCGGATATTCGTATCTGTTTCGACGAATGAATTTTCATCAAAAAGGATAGATATATACTCTTCGCTGCCAATTCTGAAATGATGAAGGCATTTAATACAGGTGAAGAGCTGTTCTTCGAACTGACGTTTATAAATAACTTCGCCACAGGTCGGACATTTGGTAAACAGTCCGTCCGGCATTTCGCGTTGCTGTGAGTCTTCAATATTTTTTTGGGAGCGTAGGAACCAAGCCATGATGTTCTTTCGGGTACTATTTCTGAAATGGGAAAGAGCTTTGCAGAGGGCAATATTGCACTGCTCTGTAAATTCTTGGTGCAAAAATAACAAACAATCGGCAGTATTGTATCAGTGAATCAAAAACTTACTCTAAGGGTAGTAATCTTACATATTAAAAAAATAAGAGAATAATTATTTGACAGGTGGTGAAATAAATGCAATTTGAAGATTAAATTATCCTTAATTTATATTTCTATAAAAATTGAGACAAAATCATTATAATATTCCTTAAATTTATTTTTCATCTTCTCTATGAAATTTACCATATTTATTCTTTTTATCTGCCAAGTATTTACACTACAGGCACAAGACAATAATTCGGCAAAGAAAATTTTTGATGAAAGTTTCAAAGAGTCACAGAAAATTTCTGCTTGCTCTTATGATGCTACATGGAAAATACTTCCAATAGGATTCAAGGACACAATTTACAATCCATGTCATGTCCAAATTAATCTTAACCCCAAAAATCCAATAGGGATTGATTCTTTTTATTATACTTATTTCAACTATAGAATTGCATATAATGGGAAGACTTTCAGTACAATCGATTCAAAAGAAAATAGTGTAAGAAAAATAACAGATACACAGAAAATACGTGAGCAACTTTCGAATATGCCACTTTCGTTGTTTGTTTTATTCTATGTTAACACAGGAGATTCGCCTACTCAAAGTATGAACGAGGCATTTAATCCTGTAAATAAAATAACTGTTAGAGGCAAAGAGTTTATTGGTAATGATCTTTGCTACAGAATAACAGTGGAATACCCTGATCTGGAGTCAATTCATTCAAGAAAGGAAGAGTTTTATATAAGTACTACTTCAAAACTACTTCGCAGAATTACAAATGAAAGAAATGATCGCAGTTTGGGTGATGGGCATCAATATTTGTCTGTCGAAGTTAATAATCTGAAAATTGAGCCTCAACAATTTAACCCTCAATATTATAAAGATATTCTTCTTGAAGAAAAAATTCCAAAAGTAAAATTTACATGGGATGTAGATGGGCTTTCACCCGGGCAACAGTTACCGGCTGTAAAAATCACTGCACTCGACAATCAAGTTTTTGATTTTACTCACAATAAAGATACAATGTATTTATTATATGCATGGTTTATCGGATGTAGCGGATGTGAGCAGTCTCGTCCGATGATGAAAGAATTGTATGAAAAATACTCATTGAATCATCCATTCAAGATTATTGGAATGAACATTTCCAATAGAGATGAAAAAGTGATTCAGAGATACTTGGATCAAAAAGGAATTAAATACCCTAACGCAATAGTTGGCAAGAAGGATAAAGAATTATTAAAAGTAGAGCCACCCACTTTTATACTTGTGAAAAACAATACTGTATTATTATATCAAAGTGGATATGGTTCAACGGTCAAAGATATGTTAGAACGTGCTATTATTCCTAATCTTTAAGGTTTCGATCTATCATACCTAAAGAAATTCTTTATTAACGTGGAAGTACCATCACTTTCCTCACTTCATCATACATTCCTGAGCTTATCCGGCAGAAATATACTCCTATCGGCAAATTAAAATCAATAGAATATTCACCTGCTTCCATAGAAGCATCTGCAAGTACTTCTTTGAGCGCACCCATATAATCATAGAGTTCAAGCCGTACCTTACCGGATAAACCCACTCCAAAGTTAACTCCGTTTTCCTTAGATTTTAGATAATAACTCTTGCCCGTACTCTGTACCATACGAATTCCTTTACCACAAAATTCACCAAGTGCCAAAGTACTTCCTTTGATAATAATTTTTATACACGGTTGTGTTGTAGCAGAATCAACCGTTAAGTTCATCGAAAAAGCAGTGTCGGTACTTTGTGGCAAGAACGAGTTAAATCGCAAAAGAATATCCCCATTCTCACCTTTTCCTTGCAAAGAAAGAGTTTTACTTTCTTTTACTACTGAGGCAGTAATACCCTTGGATATTTCAAGAATCGAATCGAATTCCACTACCAAAAATGATACTTTGAAAGTTTGTCCGGGAAGCATACTGATTGCAGAGGGGCTAAGAGTAAACGGTGCTTCAACAATAGGATATACTTCTACAAGAACGGTATCTTCCTTCACACATTGAGTTTCATTCACTACTCTTAAAACATAGGAAGATGTTACAGTCGGTCTTGCCAATGTTTGGCTTTCATTGGGGTTGGATAGTTCTGTGGCAGGTTTCCATGTATACCTACTTCCAACAATTGGCGGAACGCCGATTAATGCATTCCCGCCGATACAAATAATGGTATCCTTTCCTGCATCTGCAATCGGGTCAGGTGCAATACCGACCGTTACAAATGCAGAATCAAGGCAATTTCCCTGTGTAACAATTACTTTATACAAAGTAACCGAATCAGGAGTACAGATAGGATTTGCAATAGCCGGATTATTTAATCCTGCGCTTGGAGACCAAAGGTATTTATCTCCCCCACTTGCGCTCAGTTGCACACTTGAACCTAAACATACAGCAGTATCACGCGATACTTTAGCAGTTATATTCCTGATTGATACTAAAACCGAATCTATACCTATGCAACCGTTTGCGTTTGCAACTGTCAGTATATACATTGTAGTTTGAATAGGGGAAGCAAGCGGGTTCGATTTCGTCGGATTGTCTAAACCGGTAGTCGGCTTCCAACTATATGTATTTCCGTTCTTGGGTAAAATACCAAGTTGAATCACATCCCCCTTACAAATTGCAGTATCTGTTCCTGCTTTAGCGGCAGGCAAAGAATCAACCGTTACTACAACTGTATCCGCATTTTCACAACCGTTCAAATTTGTTGCGCGTAAAATATAAGAGGTTGTAATGTCAGGATTCGCGGATGTCAAGCTTCCGTATGGATTTGACAATCCTTGCGTTGGAGTCCATGAATATAAGATTCCGGCTTCAGAAGAAGTTCCAATTACAGTACTTTCACCCGGACACTTAATTTTATCTTTACCTGCATCTGCTATAGGCAAAGGAAAAACAGTTACAACAACAGTATCGTAATCAGAGCAACCGTTCAAATCCGTTACTTGGAGAATATAAGTTGTAGTTGTATTCGTATTTGCAATGGTCTGACTTATATTGGCGTTTGAGAGACCGGTAGAAGGAGTCCATGAATATGTCATTCCTGCTTGAGGAGGTGCTCCAATCAAAGCCGGAGTGTATAGGCAGGTCGAGGTATCATTTCCTGCATTGGCAGTAGGGAGAGGATTTACTGTTATATTTACAAACGAAGAATCAATACAATTTCCTTTTCTCGCGATTACTTTATACTGCGTGGTAACAGTTGGTGAGGCAATAGGATTTGCAATATTCGGATCGCTTAACCCTATCGCAGGTGACCATATATACTCATCTCCGCCACTTGCTGAAAGTTGGGCGGTTGAGCCATTACAAATAGGAAGTACAGAGGACGCAATAGCTTTTATATCACATATCTCTATAAAAGTAATGTCATCAAGGCCAAAATCATTTCCTGCCGGTATAGTATTTTGATTAACGATACATATATTGGCAGTTGTATTATTACCAGAGTTCCATGTTACAAAAAATCGTATCC
>JACPWH010000285.1 GCA_016197185.1 Ignavibacteriota bacterium | reverse complement strand
CATCAATACAAGATTCGTAACATCAACAACAGCATTACGTGGACGTAAACCAAGAGCTGTAAGGCGGTTTTTCAGCCAAGCCGGAGATTCCTGAATACGAACATTTCGAACTACCCTAGCGGCATAACGCGGACATTTTTCAGAATCTTCAATTGTTATTTTAACTGTTTCAAGAGGCTTAGTATTTATGGAAACAAGAGACTACTCAGATTTCAATTTTGTGTTTTGCAACGAGGCAATTTCTCGGGCGATACCTATATGAGAAAGGCAATCTGCTCGGTTAGGTGTTATTCCAATCTCATAAATAATGTCATTTATCCCAAGATATTCAGCCAAAGGAGTACCTATGGGAACATCGTCAGGTAAAACCCAAATTCCTCCGTCATCTTCTCCTATACCCAGTTCAGCACGACTGCATATCATGCCGTTCGATTCTATTCCGCGTATTTTTCTTATTGAAATTTCAAACCCCGCAGCAGGTACTATTGCCCCTTGGGTTGCTACTACTACTGTTTGCCCGGCAGAAACATTTGGAGCACCGCAAACAATCGTTTGCTCTCCTTCGCCGAGAGTAACAGTACAAACCGATAGTTTATCTGCATTTGGATGCTTTTCACGTGTAAGTACTTTTCCGGTAAAAAAACCGTTGAATTTTTTTCCATCATCGTGGATAGCTTCCACTTCGATACCGAGCATGGTAAGTGCATCTGAAAGTTCCTCGGGGGAGTGCGGGAAATCTATATATTCTTTTAGCCAGGCTTGAGATATTTTCATAAATGATAATTGTAAAATCGAATAAATGTTCTATTGTTGATTCAAAATGTTTATTTCTTTTTAATCTGCTTTTTCAGAGTTTCTTCTACATTTCCGCCAAACTCTCGGATCATTGTACGTAAGCCGTCATAATCACTATCTTGTGTAGGAGTAAGACCTTCCACAGAATATGTTTCATATAATGCTTTCTTACCTTCTGGAGTTACTTGGAAGTCTATCAGAGCCTTTATTATTTTTTGTTTAATCTCATGAGGCAAGTCCTTTCTGCAAACAAACGGGTCATTAGGAATATCCTCAGTAAAACCTATAATTTTTATAGTTTTATAAATATCAGGGTATTGCTTCACAACCCTTGCACGAGCATCCAAAATTTCGCCAGTTTTCTTATCAGGCGGTGAATAGTACGTTGCACCTGCATCTACCTGCTTTTGATAGACCATCGTCACTACATTATCATGCTTCATTGCGAACACTTCCTCCGAGGGTTTAATTCCATTTTTATCAAGAAGTGCTTTGGGCAAAATATAGCCCGAAGTAGATGCTGCATCT
This sequence comes from Ignavibacteriota bacterium, assembly GCA_016197185.1. Taxonomy (GTDB): domain Bacteria; phylum Bacteroidota; class Ignavibacteria; order Kapaibacteriales; family UBA961; genus JADJXV01. The sequence continues at coordinate 15,461 of JACPWH010000285.1, read as the reverse complement.
ACGTATGCAATTTTTCTACCGTTCAATTGATAAAGTGAATCAACCCCGCTGTCAATTCGGGTAATGAATTGACCTTTATATGTTTGCTCACCGTCTCTACGAATCACCTTCAAAACAGCTTCTACGCCGTATTTTTGATTCGCGAGTACATAACTGAATGTGTTCATGGCAGCAATATCAGCTTTTCCGCTTCCGAACGCTTCTACAACTGCAATATAACTGCTTGGAAATGAAGCTGTAACAGTGTATCCTGTAGCTTTTTGGAGATAATCCGTAAGTTTAATTGCACTGTTCGACACTTTTTGAGCATCCACCGATGGGGTAAGTAGAATGCGAATAGGATTACCATTCGAACCGAGAGCCGAGTTCTCAAACAATGGTTTTATGGAAAGGTACAAAAGCACCGCTACCAATAAGGGGATGTAAAATTTTGCAAACTTCATCTGATAAAAGCCCTTGTCTTTGGTAGTCACATCAAGTTTCGGTAATTTTGTACAAAAATACTGCAAACTTGCCCAAGAATTAACATTAATCATTTTGAATCTTCAAATAAAAATGATTTCATGGTTTCGTTTCAGGAGCAGAAATTTACTTGTTTTGAAAATTAATCTTTCTATATTTTTCATTTTTATGAGAGTCGAATGAATATACATGAGTATCAAGCTAAAGAACTTTTACGCCGTTATGGAGTGCCGGTTCTTTTTGGCAAAGCAGTGACGAGCGCAGAAGAAACAGGAACAGTTGCATATCGTGATTTTGTTTTAAGAGGAATTTCTACAATTGTTCTTAAATCACAAATTCATGCAGGAGGACGAGGTAAAGGTACTGTAGTTCATGCTGCTACAAATCAGCCTGTAGAAGTTGGTGCAAAGCAAGTACGCGGTGTAACAGTAATTCGCGAAGGTAATGTTGCCGATAAAGCATACCAAATCGCAAAAGCAACTTTCGGCAATAAACTTATTACTATCCAAACTGGCGCAGAAGGTAAGATTGTCAATCGTATGTTTATTGAAGAAGGTTGTTCAATTGCTACAGAAATGTATGTAAGTATCGTTCTCGACCGCAATACCGGTAAGAATATTATTATGGCATCCACAGAAGGTGGAGTTGAAATTGAAAAGGTAGCAGAAGAAACGCCTGACAGAATTATTAAAGAAACCATTAATCCGGTTACAGGATTCCAACAGTTCCAAGCACGTCGTTTGGCATTTGGATTAGGACTAAGCGGTGACGGATTCAAGAGCTTCCTTTCGTTCATTACAAAACTCGTGACTGCTTATGAAGATATGGATTGCAGTATGTTGGAAGTTAATCCCCTTGTACTAACTACTGACGGAAAAATAATTGCGCTCGATGCAAAATTGAATTTCGACGATAATGCACTTTACCGTCATGTTGAGTTTAACGACCTTCGTGATTTGGCAGAAGAAGCACCGCTTGAAGTGGAAGCATCAAAGTATAATTTGAACTATATAAAACTCGACGGGAATGTAGGCTGCATGGTTAACGGTGCCGGACTTGCAATGGCAACTATGGATATTATTCAAATTGCAGGCGGTTCACCTGCTAACTTTTTGGATGTTGGGGGTGGAGCAAACGTAGAACGTATTGCCAATGCTTTTAGAATAATGATGAGTGACCCGAATGTTAAGGCAGTATTGGTTAATATTTTCGGTGGAATTGTTCGCTGCGACAGAGTAGCAAATGGAATATTACAAGCCCTTCAGCAAGTTGAGGTAAATGTTCCTGTTATTGTACGCCTTGAAGGAACAAATGCTAAAGAAGCACAAGAAATTCTAAAGAATTCAGGAATGGAATTTTTGGTGGCAGGAAACCTTCAAGATGCTGCGCAAAAGGTTACTGAAGCTCTGTCGGCAAAGGCTGTTGTATAAAGCAAAAATAGTTTTTTGTAAATGAAAAATCCCTGCTTCAAATGAAGCAGGGATTTTTTTTTGAAAATTAGAAATCAAATCAAATTATCATTTGGATATATTGTTAAACTTTTCTAATTTGTGTTTGGAAAATTAGAAAACACAAAAAACACTAAGTTCTAATGTACTTAGTGTTGCTGATATGCTCAAACTTCTTTCTGTCTTTTGCTTTGGTTGTACAGTTACTACGAGGTTTTTTAGGTATTCTTGCAAAAAAAATAAAAACCTTCGTTATTGATAGCTGAAAAAAACTATACTCAATTTGATTTTAGTTAGAACTCAAATAGAAAGGAGAAACAACCTTCCACATCATTGCCTTCCTGCATGGTAGCTATTCTTTTTAAAGAATGCACCTACACTCATCTGTTGATCAGATAACATATAAAAAGTAATACAGACCATATACGAACATGAATTCAATATACTCATGTTTTTACTTATACATTGAATGTATAAGTAAATTATTACTGCTATTTATTATCAGTGGACATATTTATTATCTATCCTTGAACGTAATAACCGATATGATACTGTTTAGTTACAAGGATGAATAATATAATGCAAATGTTACGAGAGAACATTATGAATTATATAGACAAATGAAATCTAACTTTCTTTACAAAGGCATGAATATTTTTTTTCTAAATAGAAGAACAATTTGTGTTTGTCTTTATCAGAAAAAATCGGGATTCGGGATAATGCTATTGTCGGTAAAAATATAAACTATTATCGGTGATTTTTTCATTAATAAAAGGAGAGCAGTACGATGAAACTGCGTTACATTTTTTTGGTTGCATTATGTGCAATCTTTGCCTTGCAATTCTCAGTTAGTACGGCGCAAATCACTGTTTTCCCAACTTATACGGAAGACTTTGAAGCATCGAATGGTGGGTGGTCGGGTACTGGTTCATGGGCATGGGGGTCGCCTACCGGAGCGAGTATTACATCTGCAGCTCAGGGTACAAAATGTTGGAAGACAAGTCTTACCGGAAATTATACAAACAGCGAAACTTCTTATATGACTTCGCCTATCTTCGATTTCTCGTGTTTGAGTGCTGATCCTACACTTACTTTCAACATTGCACATTATTTAGAATCAGGATATGACTACGGTATCGTTCAACTATCAACTAATGGTGGGTCAACGTGGGTAACACTTGGAAGTACATCTTCCGGCGGAACAAATTGGTATCAAACAGCTTCCGGTTGGAACGGCAGCCGTACATGGGTAACGGCAAGTCATGTATTAACAGGAATGGCTGGAAAATCAAGTGTTATGATTCGTATTAGGCTATCCAGTGACTCCTCGGTAGTTATGGGTGGAATAGGGATAGATTTAGTAACTATCAATCTTGCCGGGGCTACTCTTGGAACCCCAACGCTCTCAGCACCTGCTGATTTTGCAATAGGAGTGGCAATATCCCCCACATTGACTTGGAATTCTACAACCTGTGCAACTGCATACGATGTTCAAGTTGCAACAGATGTGTCATTCACAAATATTGTTACAAATATAACCGGTAATGCAAGTACGTCCTTAGCGGTCGGTCCTCTTGCCGGAAGTACTGTTCATTACTGGAGAGTTCGTGCAACAAGAGGAGGAATAATCAGCGGTTGGTCATCTGTTAGAGCATTTACAACCATTTTCCCTCCTCCTCCTGCTCCTGTGTTAATTGTTCCTGCAAATAATGCAACTGCACAGACACTAGCTCCCAATCTAACATGGCTACCGGCAGTAGGTGCATCTTCATACAAACTGCAAGTTTCTACAAGTCCGGCTTTTTCTACATTCCTGATAGACAGTAGTTTAGCCGGATTAAACGCAAGCCTTAAAGGATTGCAAAACTACACAGTATATTATTGGAGAGTAAGTGCATCGAATACAAGTGGTACAAGCCCATTCTCAACTGTATGGAATTTCAGAACATTGCTTGCATCTACAACTCTTTCCCTTCCATTAGATGCGACTATAGAGCTAACTCTGCCTCCTACATTACAATGGGCAAATATACCTGGGTTAGTTGGGTATCGTCTCCAAGTGGCTTCTGATGTTACTTTCAATACTATAGTTTATGATAATCCAAGCATTCTTGCACCAAGTGCGAGTGTACCTAATCTGCAAAATAACACACAGTATTTTTGGAGAGTAAAATGTATTGGTACAGGAAACGAAGAAAGTGATTGGTCGCTGTCGAAGAGTTTCTCAACAATTATAACGACACCATCATTAAATTTACCATTCGACGGTGCTAAAGATCAACCGATAAATGTTTCTGTTTCATGGGGAGCTGTATTCGGACAGCCCAAATACCAGATTCAAGTAGCAACAACTGTAATTTTTACTGCTGCAGATATGGTTTTTGACAGTGTGATAGCATCCGGTACGACCGTGCCTCCAAGCCGTTTGGCAAATAATACTACGTATTTTTGGAGAGTTCGGGGTGTAAGTACAATTAATGGAAAAGGACTTTGGTCGGATGTTCATTCGTTTTCGACAATAGTTTCTTCAACAACTTTAATTTTTCCTGTTGATCAAACCAAAGGTCAGTCTATTCCAATTAACCTTCAGTGGGCTTCAGTTGGAGCAAAAGCTATCTACCAAATTCAAATTTCAACAGATAACACCTTTAAGACTACGGTTATCGATGAAGATAAAATAGGTGGAAATTCAGTACTGTATAATGAATTCAACGGACTAAAGAACAATATGGAATACTATTGGCGTGTCCGTCCTACAAGTCAATCCGGTTTCGAAGTTCCTTGGTCTCCTACGTGGTCATTTACAACAGTAGTAGGTACACCTGTATTAACAGCCCCAAAGAATGGTCAGCAAAACCTGCAAAAATCAATCAACTTAGCATGGACTGATGTTGAAGGATCGACCTCGTTCATGATTCAAATTGCTAAAGATAGCAAATTTGTTGATATCGTATCAGATTTGAAAGCAGTTACGGGTACTTCTAAAATTGTTGAACTCGAAACAGATACAAAATATTATTGGAGGATGAGAGCCTCAAGTACAAATAACGGAACTGGAAATTGGTCTGAAACTTGGAATTTCGTTACAGGATCACAAGCGGCAACGATTCCAGCATTAAATTCTCCTGAAGATAAAGCAAAAAATGTGATTCCTAATGTTAGGTTAACTTGGAAAGATGCACCCGGGGCAGCTACATACGATTTACAAATATCGAGAACTGCCGATTTCAAAAACGTATTGGCAAATGAATCTGGATTAACAGCAACATCTTATACAACTAATGGTTTGGCAGCAAAAGAAACATATTTCTGGCGTGTACAAAGTGTTAATCAAGTGGGAGCGAGCGGTTGGTCAGATCCATGGAGTTTCACTGTTGTTGTCGGAGCTCCGGCAACTGTCAGTTTATTGTTACCTGCTAAAAATGCAAAGAACCAACTGACAACTTCTGCTTCACTCAAATGGGAAAATGTAACTGAAGCTGAAAGCTATGCAGTGCAACTCTCTGAAAATTCTAATTTTGGTACGACTGATGTAGATGTGAAAGATATTACAACAAACACATATACGGTAAGTAAGCTGAAATCAGGAACAGAATATTTTTGGAGAGTTAAGGCTATAAATGCCGGTGGTGAAGGAGCTTGGTCAGAAACTTGGAATTTTACAACGGAAACTTCAAATGGAGTAGTTGAATCTCCTGAATTGGGTATATCACTTCTAAGCTATCCTAATCCAATGGCGACCTCTGCAGGAACATTAGAACTTGTTTTACAGCAACGTTCAAATGTTAGAGTTACCTTGATTTCACTTTTAGGAGTTGAATCAATTGAACTAATGAATGGAATGTATGAAGCAGGTAAGAATACTGCCGAATGGAGTTCTGTAGGATTGTCTTCGGGTATGTACTTCATCAGATTGGAAACAACTGGAAAGGTACTTACAATTCCTGTTACAATAGTATCTACAAAATAATGTAGATAGCGTTTAATCAAAAAGCCCCTGTTGTTACATAAACAACAGGGGCTTTTGTTGTAAGCGTAAAACTTATTTGACCTTTTCGTTGTCAACAAGTTACGTGCATAGTATAAAGTATTCTTCCGTTTATGTAAACTAATTGAAGTTACATATTGCTTATTCCTACCTCAGCACTTCTATCCATAAATTAGTAACTTACTGCAACAAATATGAAAGCTGCATTCCGCAAAAGCAAACCTCTTAGAGGTTCTACGTCTTCTAGTACTGAAACATTGATAGAAGTTGCTTCCAATGCTGCTCCTAAACTTCTGGATTCATAGTGATGAATGAAGTACGGACACATTGGCATTAATATTGCCCCAACAACTAAAACAATAGACATGAATAATGACTTCATAATCCAATTTGGCACAATTCCAAACATCATCATAAATAAGGGTATAAGTGAAAGACCACCAGCAATTGACCAAAAATTAATCTCCAAATTTCAGAAAATACTAAATGGAGTGAATGTAAAAATAGTTTCATATCCATAAGAAACCACGAATGTTCTTGTTTGTCACCCGGGAAGGAAGCGGAAATAACTCTATATACCGGAACGGTCATCAATATACAGATGCAAATGAAAGAGAGGAGTCTGAGCAATGTTCTTATTTTGTATGTCGTACTTAATGACTAATGAATGTAGTAAAATAGTAAAAAGCAAAAGCATAGACATACTTTCAATTCGTATATTATTTGGTTATAATTTGAAAGAACTAAATTTCATAGGCATTGCCGAGCACATCGAACATCATTGTAAATCGCTTCTTTAAAAAGATAAGCGAACTGGACAGTTCGCTTATCTTGGTCTAAAAGAAAGAACATTATTTCACTAACCGAATTCTCATGCTTCTGTTTAAGAATCTTCCCTCAGGTGTATTTTCAGGAAATTTCTCGGTTTGGGTCGCAGTGGTTATATTAAATTTATTACCCGAAAGGGAATGTATGAATTCCTCAGTATTTTTTGCACGTTCTTCTGATAATTGCAGGTTTCTCTGACCTGTTCCGAGGGCATCTGCACTTCCATAAATTGTGATTGATGTTCCTGGGGGAAGAGGTTCAAGCATCTGACGAAGAAGTTCCTTATTGGGCTGCGTAAGCTCACTGCTGTTATATTCGAACCTGAGGATTCCTTCAAAGTTATCCACTTTTAAATCTACTTGTCTTATTGGCAGTTTGGTAATAGGAACGGTTTGTTCAGCAGTTGCCTTAATTGAAGGGGAGGACACTTCAGCGGTGAATGTAAATTCGGTTTGCTCATTACTAATTTTACATTTCAATGGAATTGTGATTTCAGTTGAGGCATTAACATTTATAGAATTCTCGATACAATTACTATTCAATGTTAAATGCTCACCATCAGGTATGTTTTTAGAGGTTATGGTAGCAGATGCAGTTCCGTTAACTTCTGTTACTTGTCTTCTGCTCACATATTCTTGCAATGGTGCATTCAGTATAGTTATATCAACGCGACGGTTCTCGATACGCCCTTCAGGAAATTCTTGGTTTGACGGGTTACGAGGAAGAAGACTCGAACGTGTAGTTATTCTATCGGGGTTTACTCCAAAATTAACAAGAACACGACTTACTGATTCCGTTCTCAATTTTGCCAGTTCAATACCTTCAGGTTCATCATCAGCTCCGCTTGTTGCACCTTCGAGTATTACTGTTGATTTAGGATTGCTTCTGAGAATTGATGCAATATGAGAAACTACATATTCATGATTTTTAACAGGATCAGATTGTGTAGGGAGTACATCACTTTTATTAGTTTTATACTTTGAAGGTATTTCAGCCGATTTTTGATTAAAAAAAATAACATTGACCAGTGCAGATGATGCAACAATTTCATTGCCGGTGTGCAGTTCTGCCTTTACATTCGATAATTCCAACGCTAAAACAGGCTTTGGAGGTGGTGGTGGTGGAAGAGGAGGTGGTGGTGCAGGCGGTACAATGATTCCTAATGGAGCTAATGTTTTTATTTGTCCTGAGGAAACTAATCTGGTTTGTTCGCGTTTGCCGGTACTTATGAATGCAGCGTTTTCAGGAGAAACAATTGTCTCATTTTGAACGAATGACCCTGACATTGGTATAAAAAACCTTGCTGCCCCAACTGCACGAAGAGGACCTGAAATAAAGTTAGGAATAAGTGAAAATCTAAATTCAGGTTGAAGTTCAAGATACCCTAATGTTGCATGAATAGAATTTTCTGTTGTGACAGCTGTAATAGTTTGGCTGGTTGCGTCGTAGGATGCAAAACTTCCGGGTACAGTGAGGGTAGAGCTTCTGTCTGTATAGCCAATACCCATTCCTATAAAAACAGAAGGTGAAATCGGATACTCACCAAAGATAAAACCTGTTACACCGCTTCCACTTCCTTTTTGGAATAATCCACAATCAACTGTGCCCTGAAAATTATGAAAATTAGAAGAATTACCAGTAAATCCGAAACCTATTTTTGGGTGAATTGCAAATTTTTCTGACAATAACGGTTCTACCTGTGCATTTGCTTGATAAATACCTATAAAAATAGATAATAAACTGACAATACTGATCCAAGGGAAAATTTTTACAACGACAAAGCTGCGAAATCTCATTATGAACTTTCAATGTTTGTTATTAGGATACGCAAATTTACAAGTTTCCATTTGACCGAAACTCAAAAATTTTACAAATTGCATAAAATTATGTTTGATTTCAAATTTTGCTGAGGAATCATGGTATGGAAATGTTTTTTATGTTTATTGCGTTTATTCTATCAATATTTGCACTAATTACCTCCTCCAAAACAGCTTCACAACTTAATTTAAGAATAGGTCAGTTGGAAAGAGAGATTAAAAATCTTCATGAAGCACTTAAAAAGATACCTAAAATTCAACGCCAAGAATCCAAATCTACCGAAGAAAAACCACAAGTCAATGACATCCTTGAAAAGGGAACTCAACATACAGCAGAAGAAAATGTAATAAACGCAGAAATAAATGCAGAAAATCAAGAAACTGCTGAAAAAACAAAATCCAATATCTTAGAAACATTTTCACACATTATTGATGAGGAGCCTTCATCCAAACAATCATCAGAGCATATCAAAACTACGCGAAAAAGAACAAGTGTAGAACTTGAATCCTTAATAGGTGGTAAATATCTAAACCGAATTGGTGCTATTGCAATGATTATAGCAGTAGGGTTCTTTCTCAAATTCGCTTTTGAAAATAACTGGATTAATGAATGGACCCGGGTAAGTATGGGGGCAGCTTTCGGTGTCAGTGTGATTGTTCTTGCCGGGCATTTCCACAAAAAAGGATTTTCAATCTTTTCCCAGGGGTTGGTAGCTATAGGAGTTTCATCATTATATTTATCAGTGTTTGCAGCTTACAATTTTTATCAACTAATCGCCCAAATACCTGCTTTTGCATTGATGGTAGTGATTACTGTCATTGCGTTTCTCCAAGCACTAAAATATGATTCTCTCGCTGCTGCGTTACTCGCTTTGACCGGAGGATTTATAACACCATTTTTACTTCCGACCGATCATCCCAACGAAATTGGATTATTTACGTATATCGCACTCCTTGATGTAGGAATTTTAGTATTGATTATTGCAAAAGAACGGTGGAAAATACTTGAATATTTTGCAAGGTTCTTAACATATTTGATATATTTGCTATGGTACACCCATCACTATAATCGAGATACTGGCTTCCTTATTACCCTTTTCCATCTTTCCTTGTTTTGGATGATATTTTATGGTTTCGAAGTTTATAAAATATCCGAACAAAAACGAAACTTTAAAGATATGGATGTAGTGGGATCCGGGTTTAATTTAATTTCATTCTATAGCGGGTTATTTGCCTTACTTAATAACAGATATTACTCAGATCACAAAGGATGGGCAACCCTTTTGGTTGGAATTGTGTATTTCGGAACATATTTATACTTCAATAAAAGAGGAAAAGTAAATGAGACCCAAAGGAAACAATATGTATTCATATCTATCGGTATGTTAATACTTGCTACTTCCATTGAATATAGTGATTATACTGCTGCTGCATTGTTTTCAATCGAGGCAATTGCATTGTTTTGGTGTTCGATCAGATGGAAATATTCATTCGTAAGAAATTTATCGTTAGTCGTTTTTGTATTTGCAGGCATCCAGTTACTTACTAGTTATGCAAGCATGTTAACTATAGATTTGAATAAATTTCAAGTGATATTGAACGAACGTGCGATAGCAGTATGGATATTTATATTGGCACTGTGCGGAGGGGTACTTCTTACAAAAAATATAGAAGATGAAAAGAATCCTCATATTCTAAAATCCTTATTTATCTACTCATGGATAGCGGTATTGTTTTGCTGGCTGACTCTCGAAACTGGCGAATATTTTCAAAGATTTATTAGTTATAACGGTGATTATGAAATAAGGGTATGGCCCAAATTTATTCGAGAATTATCGTTTGGATTTGTATGGGGCGGGTATGGGGTGCTATTGCTCACAGGAGGGTTGATTCGTAAAAATCGTGAAGTTATCACTGCAAGTGCAATTATTACTGTTATTGCATTATTGAGTGTTATACTTCATAGCGCATACTTTCCTCCAATAAGCGATCATGTATTGTTACTGAATCCAAGAACGGGATTGATAGTATATTTGATTGTTATTATGGCTTTACAACAGAAAATGTATAATCGTTCAGATGAATTTCTAAAGAAAATCAGTTTTTTTGAATATTTCAGGAAACTCCTGGCAATTTCAATTCTACTGCTGATCTTTGAACTTGTTACAGTAGAAACATACTCATATTTCGAAAAGCAAATTGTTATATTAACCGCTCAAAATATTAAACAGCATTTTTCAGACTACTCATTACTACATCATGAAATTGAAAACAAACAACAGTTGATGTTATCGGTGGTATGGCTTGTATATTCAATAATTATGATGATAATTGGATTTGTCAGGAAAATTCGTGGACTTCGTTTTGCATCCATTGCTCTTTCGGGTTTTGTAGTTTTGAAGGTGTTTTTATTCGACTTGTCGTACCTTACTTTGCTATATAGGATAATTTCTTTTTTTGGTTTAGGTGTAATTCTGTTGTTAACTTCGTATTTTTATCAACGGTATAAACACAATATTGTCGGTGGTGAAGAAATAGAATCTGCTGATAATTAGAAAAACTAAATTGGAACATTATTTGTCTCATAAGAGATACTATTCTATGATGCAATTTTCTACACATTTAAAAATAGTACCTTTATGTCTTATCATCTCATTGATGTTTTTAGGACAGCTTGTGTATTCACAGGAGAATGCACAAGATAATCAACAGGATATTTCACTCGATTCGTTACTTTCAATTCCTGTTAATTCTGCTGTAAAATCTTGGCAAAAAGTTAAGGAAACTCCTGCTTCCGTTACGATAGTTACCGATAAAGATATTGCAAGGTTTGGATACAGGAACTTGGAAGACGTTTTTAGTAGCGTTCGGGGGTTCTATGTAAGTAACGACAGGAACTATTCTTATATAGGTGTACGGGGCTTTAGCAGACCAACTGATTATAATAATCGAATTCTACTCTTAATTAACGGGCAGACTGTAAATGAACCGATTTATGGTGGTGCACCTATGGGATTTGATTTCCCGATAAATATGGAAGTTATAGAAAGAATTGAAATTATACGCGGACCCGGTTCAGTGGCGTATGGAACAGGGGCGATGTTTGCTACAGTAAATGTTGTTACAAAATCAGGAAAAACATATAACAATATAGTACTTTCGGGAGAAATTGAAACTTTGGGGCAAAAAAGAATTGCAGGAACATTCGGTAAAGAAATTTCAGATGTTTCAGTAGCTCTTTCAGCAAATTTTGCACAAAATACTGGTCAATCATTTTATTTCAAGGAATTTGATACAGACAGTACATTGGGTGGCAAGACACCCAAAAGCGCGGACGTTGAAAAATATTTTAGTGTTACCTCTCTACTTGAATATAAAAATTTACAGTTTCAATCAGTTTACAATTTTAGAGAAGTTCATATTCCGACTGCGCCTTATGGACTTATTTTCGGAGACAGCCGTACTCAAACAACCGATAGTTATGCAACCGCTGAATTGAAATTTAATCAAGAGTTGTCAGTTGATAAAACTCTAATGGTGAGAGCCTTTTATCACCGATACTACTATACCGGCACCTACCCTTATACAACCTATGTCTCGGATGAAATCACCAATAGTAATACAATTGGTACTGAGCTGCTATTTAAGTGGGATATTTCGGTTAGTAACCGTTTAACGGTAGGAGCTCAATACCAAAATGTGTTTACCGCTCATCTTGATTTGACTCCTGATGAAAACAGAATCCTTAACATACATCTGCCGTTTCAAGTTTATTCATTATATGCAATGGATGAACACCAAATTACAGATGAAATAGCTGTAAATCTCGGTTTCAGAATCGATGAATATTCAGCCGGATTCAGTGCATTATCACCACGAGCAGCAGTGATCGTAAATCCAACGGCATCTTCTACTCTTAAATTTCTGTACGGTTCTGCTTTCAGGTCTCCGAATATTTACGAAACTAATTATGAAGATGTACCAACAATGACAAAAGCAAACCATTCGCTAAAACCTGAAAATATAAACACATTAGAGTTTGTAGCTGAACAACAAATCGGAGAAGAATTTTATGTTGTTGGGTCACTTTACCGTAGTACAATAAAAGATATTATTGTACAAAATATAAGTGATGTCGACTCATTCTTGCAATTTCAAAACATTTCTTCTAATACTGCTACCGGGTTTGAAATCGAAGTGAATGCAAAACTCTCAAAGGGTATTAGTATGTATTCAAGTTTTAATTATCAATATGCTACAGATTCGAGTACCAAAACAACATTGAATAATTCACCTTCAGTGCTTCTTAAATTTGGTATTAGTCAAAATATACCTTTTGCATTGACTGCTGCTGCAGACTTTCATTACGAAACTGCTCGAAAAACTGAACATGACACAGAAACAAAGCCATTTTTTCTTGCCAATCTAACCATTAGTTCCGTACCGATATTCGGGCATTTAAAACTTGGAGCTCAAATTCGTAATCTCCTTAATACTGAATATAGTTACCCGGGTGGGCAAGAACATCGACAGCAAAGTATAACCCAAGATAAACGTTGTTTGTCAATCAAAGCATCATGGCAATTCTAATCGAATGATTGCACGAAATTTGCATAGATTATTATATTTCATACTCTTATTTGCACTTATAGTGGTAAGCAGTTTGAATATTAGTAATTCTCAGGAAATATCATCACCTATTTCTACACAGTTTGAGATATTTCAAAAAGTCCTCTCGTTTAACAGAGCAAAAACAACCAATTCCGGTACACTTATTTTGGGTGTCATCTATCAAAGTAAATTCCGTCCTTCACTAAATGTTGCAAATGACATCGAACGGTATTTTCGTGAAAAAGAAGTGAAAGTATCGGGTGTTTCTATACAAATTCAATTAATTGACTTGATAAATATTGATTTGGAAACAGCAATCAATCAGTATGGACTTTCGTTTGCCTATATTGCTCCACTAAAGGTTTATGATATTTCGACAATACATAAACTTCTCGCACCACGTAAAATACTAACGTTAACGGGGATACCTTCGTATTGTGAAAGTAATGATGTTTCCGTTGCAATAGGCACGGATGCTGGAAAGCCTCAAATCATTCTGAACAGAAAATCATATATTGAAGAAGGAGCCGATTTTTCGGCTCAATTGCTTAAACTAAAATTTACCAGAATTATAGAATAATTATATTCATAGAAAAGTAATAGTGAAATTCAAAACTCTTCATACTAAATTTATACTTACCTTTACATTCATTATAGCGTGTATTTCTGCGGGGTTGTATATATACTTACCTGAGAAATTGGAGGAAGAAGCAATTGTAGCAATCGCAACCCAATCGAAAACTGTTGTGGAAATGGCTGCAAACAGTATCAGTCCTGCCTTGTTTTTTTCGGACAAAAGTGCTGTAGAAGACGAAATAATGATGATTCAAAAATCTCCTGCAATTGAATTTGTTATCATCAGAGACAATGATGGTAATGTTATAACTTCAAATGGAATAGACAAAGATCAACTCTCAGAATTTTTTAATAACACAAAAAATGCAAATGGAGTATCTTCAAATGGTATGTTATATTATGTATCCTCACCGGTAATATACGATGGTGCACAGTATGGTATCCTATCGCTCGGTATTTCAATCCAGCCGATTCGATCCGAAATTGCAACAGCTAAGCAAACTATAACCATCATTCTTTTGATGATTTTCTGTGTTGGATTTATAGTTGTTTATTTTCTCAGTTCGTTTATTACAATCTCTTTAAGGACAATGGTGAAAACGTCCGAACGAATTGCATCGGGTGATTTATCAGAACGTGTAAATATCAAAACAAAAGATGAAATCGGACAGCTTGCAACAGCGTTCAACAGAATGGTAGATAACCTCCAAAAAGCTCTTATTAAAGAAAGAGACCTGAGGCTGCTCAAATCACGGTTTGTAAATACAATATCACATGAATTCAGAACACCGCTTACAGGAATTTCAATTTCGACCGACATACTTGAATCATATCAAGATCGTCTTTCTACTGAACAAAAAATAGATGAATTTCATAAAATCAAAGAGAGGGTATCAGAGCTTACTGATTTAATGAATGATTTTTTGATGCATAGTTCAGTAGAATCAATGCGTGATGTATTTACAGTTACAGGCGTAGATCTTGTGGAGATTATCAACCGAGTAATTGAAGAAACTGAACGAATATCAGCTTCAGAATCAATTTCGATGAATGTTCATTTCGGCAATCCGATACCGATAATTGAAGGAGATCCGAAACTTCTTCATCATGTTGTAAAAAACTTAGTTTCTAATGCAATTAAATATTCACTCAAAGGCGGGGAAGTTATCATATCACTTGATGTAACTGAAGATTCAAAATTTATTAAACTCTCTGTTCGTGATTACGGAATTGGGATTCCAAGTGCTGAAATCGATAAATTGTTTACTCAATTTTACCGTGGATCTAACACTTCCGAAATACCCGGTACGGGCTTAGGACTTTCTATAGTGAAGGAGTTTATAGAGCTTCATAATGGCTCGATTTCTGTTTCGAGCAAAACAAATGAAGGCACGTTTTTTGTGGTTTTATTACCAATTCCTACCATGAAAGCATAATATTTCAATAATTTCTACTGTTTGAATGGGTCTGAACACAAGATTTCTCGTAATTTTGTATTATAATGTGTCAAACAACACTTTTAATGTTTTATGTTAACTCTCAATTCTGCCTACATTGATGAGATGTATGCTGATTTTCTTCGAGATCCCGATTATGTAGATGCCAACTGGAAATCTTATTTCCAAAACTATTCTTCATCAGAAAATGAAATTCGCAATTCCTTGAATGGAAGCACTGTAAACGTTGTCCAATCTTCGGGTTCTCAAAATGGAAGCAGTTCAGGTGGAAATA
>JACPWH010000020.1 GCA_016197185.1 Ignavibacteriota bacterium | reverse complement strand
CTTCAGAAGTTTCGAGTAGCTTATGAAGCCAAGCAAGTGATTCTTTGGGATCATTTTTGCAGATTACAAAAAGCTCTACTTTATAGAATTGGTGGACTCGAATCAGCCCTTTTACATCACGCCCAGCGCTTCCAGCCTCTCTTCTAAAGCAAGGAGAGACACCGACGTAGAGGAGAGGAAGATCTTTTTCGTTTAAGATCTCTCCTGTATACAAGCTATTAATCGGCACTTCTGCGGTACCTGCAAGATAGAGATCATCGCTGGGGAGGAAATAGACCTGTTCTCTTCCTTCAGGAAAGTGACCTGTACCATAGAGAGCAGATTCTCTAACAAGAGAGGGGACAGAAAGAGGTTGAAATCCCTTTGCTTTTGCCTTTTTTAAAGCAAACTGAAGAAGGGCCATTTCTAGAAAGACCATCTCATTTTTTAATGCATAGGTGCGGCTTCCTGATACATTTGCAATTTTCTCTAACTCGGCCCAATGATTTTTTTGCAACATGTCGATATGGCTTAAAGCTGCAAAGTCGAACTTGGGAGGCTCTTTCCATCTTTTTAGTTCAACATTGGCCTGCTCATTTTCTCCGATAGGAGCATCTTCTGCAGGAATATTGGGAACGAGAAGGAGGTAATGTTTGAGTTTTTCCTCTGCTTCATTTAAGGTGGGTTTCAACTTTTCGATTTCAGCAGCAATTTCTCTCCCTCGGTGAATGAGAGCTTCCCTTTCTTGGGGAGAAGCTTGAGAGGCTTTTTTAGCATTAGCATTTCGTTCACTCTGCAGGCTTTCAATCTTTTTTTTATATTCTGAGACACTCTGTTCCCATTTTAAAAGGGCATCTAGATCCACATCCACGTTTTTGAGCTGGATCGCTTTTTTAACAAGGGCGGGGTATTCTTTGATAAATTTTAGATCGAGCATACATCTAAAGCCTAACAGAACCTTGAGAATAGGGGAACCCCCATTCTTGGAAAGGGTTTCAAGACCCTTTGTCAGGTTTGTTTAGATGTCGATTGTGTGTTTTTATGTCTCAAGTTTGGACTAAACATTAGACTCCTTTCAAAACTCCCTTTATTTACTAAAACGGCGATTTTAAGGCCTGTCTAAAACGCGCCATTTTTCCAAACAAAGCGACCTTGCGCGCGAGCTGCGTTCCATCTACCAAGCTTGTAACTCCAAGTCCATCTAAATACTGGAGATCTTCTCTCTGTTCTTTTGTTAAAAAGAGATCTTTAACTTTGTCAGTATCCATTCTATGTTCCACGAAAGAACCTAATAAAGGCCCAACCTGAAGCATGACATTGCTAAATGAACTGTCTAATTGGTTGGGAGCTGGTGCTTTTTCTTGCAACCATACCTTTGCTAGATTCTCCATGAGTCTGCAGAGTAAAATATCAGCGCAAGCATTTAAGTGTTTTTGCACCTTTGAAGCATCGCCATCTTTAAGCACTATATTAGCTTTTGACATTTCTTCTTGAATGACAGGAAGAATAGCTTCGCGGAAAGCGCCAAATAGGTGTTTGGAAATATAGCGTTTCAGGATAATTTTTGAAAAATAACCTAGTTCAGGACATTCAGTATCGATGAAGTTGTTTAACCCTTTTTCTACAAGTGCTTCTACGTTTTTCTCGTAATCGGCAAATGAAGTCTCTTCTTTTAGCATTGATTTAATAAGCTGGTCCTTGATTTTTTCAGGCTCTTGGTTCATTAAATCAGCGGTATGATCTTCTGATCCAATTTTTATCACATCTTCGACAGAAGAGAGAACCTGTTGTAAAATACCTTGTATGTTGTCAATTTTGAGGTATTTTTCAGCAAGTCTGCTTATTATACTGACCTCTTGACCATCTGATGAAACAGATGTCTTATAGAAAAATCCCACTATCTTTTCTCTAAGCGTTGATAAGAGTGTACTAAAAATTTGTACTGCGGGATGTAACACATCTTGAAACTTCTTAGAAACTGTTTTAAAGAACGTGTTCATCGTTTCAAAAGGAAGATAGAGAGTAGATAGTTTAACAGCATAACTATTTTTGAGGGTGTCTAATAGAGAGGATTGCTCTTCCTCTGGCTTCTGTGGGGCGGTTCCTAACACTGTGTTTTTAATGAATGTTCTTAGTGTATCTATGCCGGGGAGCCAAGAAGGTAGGAGTCTTTTTAACATGCCATCAAGAAATCCTTCTGTAAACTTATCAAGAGGAGAAGGAGCAGTAGAAACAGGTGTTGGTGCTTCTACAGGGGCAGAAGAAGGCTTACTGGTTGTTTGTGCCACAGAATCAGCAGTTTCTATTGGCTCTAGCGCGTTAGCATAAACCGACCAGATTTTGTCAAAAAATGGAATATGGGGAGAAAGAACACTTTTTATAGGGTTAACAATAAGCGTGTTTATGATCACCTCACTAGAAGAAGGGGAGGGCGTACCTTCTTCTGCTGAAAGAGACTTTATCTGCTCCTTGAGGAGAGCTTTTGTACCCGTTTCTATGCTTTTAACAGCCGTTTCTTTAGTTTTAGCAGCTGTTTTACTGGCCAAGGCACCTAATTTTTGACCTACTCGCGTATTGCTTAGTTTCTTAGCAACTTTCGATACTTGACTTGCAATGCCGCTCCCTATTTTCTTAACAACACTGGTTTGGGCAATGGCGCGTATTGCTTGAAAACCAAACGAGGCTAATTTTGTTCCTACATAGTCTAGTGCTTGGTCTAGTTTGTCTTGCTCGTCTTCTTCTGTTGCTGGAGTGGCTAGCAATAGGGTACAAAAGCTGGGAGCTGGTATAAAAGACATATTATTTCCTTTTCATTATTTTAAAATTAAAAATTGCTTATATATACAATTATAAAATTATTAATAATACTAGTAAATAATTTTAATAAATTTATTAATTAATAAATATAAATAAAAACATAAATAGTTTATTAATAACAACTTGCGTGTAAATTTTATTTAATAATCAAGAAAAGGTTAGTTATCGAAGAGTTTGTATAAGATCATATATAACTTATTATTAATAACTTATGCATATCTTTTTTGCTTACATTGACAGAAAACAGACGCTCTAGAACAATAAAGGCATTATTTAGTTTCCCTTTGCTTTAAAGAGCCGTTTTGTGACTTTAAGTAGTAACTTGAGCAAGTGGAACCTACTTCCTTTGTAAACTTAATTTTTGCTATTTCAGCTGACCTGAAAGTTTTGGCGGTTTGTCAATTGTAAGTAGTCTATTATTAACTAAATATGAGCCCTTTTACGATCAGTAGGCTCCGGGCTTTAACTCAGCTGAAATAGCAGAAATGAGGTTTATAGAGCTCTAGAGTCAGATAATGAGGATGGTTTAGATTGAAGATCGCTCCCCTATTTCAGAACCTTGCTCTCCATTCTAGGCGGGTATTTTCAGGGCTTCTCTTAAGTCGAGTGAGTGGGTTTGGAAGAGACCTTGTGATGGCTCTTGCCTTTGGAGATCATCCTTCAGTGGCAGCTTTCATGGTAGCTTTTCGTTTTTCCAACTTACTTCGTCGCCTTGTAGCAGAGGGACCAATCCAGGTGGCTTTTATTCCCCACTTTGAAGAGCTGCGCCTGAAAAGCCAATCGAAAGCACTGTTTTTTTTTTGTAAATTAGTTTTTCTCCTCACTCTTGTTCTTCTTTCCGTCATTTTTCTCGTGGAGGGGGGCATTAGCTACTCGTTTGCCTTTATTTCCCTCTCTGGGGAGACAAAAGAGATCCTGTTGCTTACCAAATGGCTTTTCCCAGCGATCCTTTTTATCTGCTTGTATGGGCTGAATACGGCCCTTCTTCATTGTTATGATGTGTTTTTTATACCGAGCTTTGCCCCTTTTATTTGTAATATCATATGGATCGGGGCTGCTCTAGCGCTTAGAAAGGGGGCGGTAGAGCCAGCTATGGTGAGTCTGGCAAAGTGTGTAACATGGGGTTTTTTTGGTCAGTGGCTCTTTACCCTCCCTCCTACAGTGCAATCGATCTACTTTAATCTACAGGAGAAGATCAAAGGATTTAATTTTAAGCTTTCTGAAGAGGTGCAGGGGCTCCTCAAGTCTTTTTCTTTAGGAGCCATTGGGGTAGGGGCGGTGCAGATCAACTCTTTTATTGATAGCCTTTTTGCCCGCTATGCTGATGTGCGTGGTCCTATTTACCTTTGGTACTCAATTCGCTTAGAGCAACTAGCGCTGGCGATCTTTGGAATTGCTTGTGTAAGCAGTGTGGTGCCAAGACTGTCGCGGGCCATTAAAGGGAATGATCAAGAGGGGGCGCAGTCGCTCTTTTCTTTTAGTTATCAAAGAACGTTACTTATCATGATTCCTTGTACCTTTGCTATTCTATCTTTAGGTGCCCCTTCGATTAACTTTATCTATGGGCGAGGGAATTTTTCGCCGTTTGCTGTCTCGGAAACAAGCCTTTGTTTATGGGCCTATGGACTAGGGCTTTTGCCCAATACGATGGTTATTCTTTATTCCGCTCTTTTCTATGCCAAGGGAGATTTTAAAACTCCTACCTTAGCGTCCATTTTTTCTGTGCTTATTAACATATGTCTCAATAGTCTTTTTGTGTTTGTTTTCCAGATGGGAGCCATCAGCATTGCCATCACTACGAGTCTTAGTAGCTGGGCCAATATGTGGATCCTTCAGAAGTTAGAAAGAGGATTTTTTTTCAAAGGAGGATATTCAAGAAAGAAAATGGCTGCTCTTTGCCTGGTCTCTTTTTCCTCTTTTCTTCTCACTTGTTTTGCTGACCAGTTTTTTTTCAAGGGGGCGAACTTGGCCCTTTTCATGCAAAAAGAGGGATTTTTCCCCCGTACTTTGTCTTCGCAGGTGATTATTTTACTTGTCGAGGCTTTCGTTTTTTCGGTGAGCTTAGCTGGGCTTTCCTTTCTTTTAAAACAAAGAGAAGTGCTTGAGCTCTTTCGCTTTTTTTCCCCTTTTCCTCTGCTTAGGAAAAAAAGAGAGCTTAAAGAGCAGTAATACCAAATACGATAAAAAGTGCCATTTTATTTCTTACATTTAGTATTAACCTGATCCATAGGAAATAGGTACTTCGAGACGATCTTTTAAACCTGCTGCGGCCGATAGCTAAGCTGTATTTTTATTTTTCAGAAACCGTATAAGAAACTGAGTATGTTCCGGCGAAATAATCATTTTCTCGGAGTATACTCCGGCTAATTATTCCTTAGTCAAGAGGCAATCTTGAAGGCATGCTTTAGCATCGGAAT
>JACPWH010000019.1 GCA_016197185.1 Ignavibacteriota bacterium | reverse complement strand
CTTGCCTTCGCCGGTTTTCTTCCCGCCAACGATGCGTTTCAGGTCAAGCGCATTGAGGACGCAGGTGGCATTGTGCTTGCCAAATCGAACATGGCCGAGTGGGCCTTCAGCCCTTACGGTTGATGCGCTTATGCTTTCCCCTACCATAGGCGCTAATACCTTTGCCGCCTTTCTTGTGGATAGGCCTAATACAAAACATGCCAGTATTACCTCATCTATGCTCCTGTGTCTTCTCTTGTAGGCGTCTAATACGGATGGATAGAACCCCTTGTTCCTTGTCCGTGGCACAGAAAGGGTTAAATCCCCGAGCTCACAGAGAAGATGCCTTGTCCAACTGCCGTTCCGGTAGTCTGACCGCTCTCCTCCTCTCTCATAGGCTTCTAATCCTATGTAATCACACATCTCATTTTCCATACGGTCTTCCAGTATCTTCTTGATTGACTCCTTTGCTTTGAGTTTGAATTCTCATTCCCACTGAAAACTATTGACTTCTTTTAATGCACGGTTTACATTTCTTGCTGTTGCTCTGTGCAACATAGGGTGTATTCCTCCTTTGTTTTATTTTGCTGATAATACATGGAGAATACACCCTCTTTTTTTATGCTTCAATGAATTTACACAGAGAAGTTTACATTACCGGTTTACCATTAAGTATGAATAAGTTCATAAACATATGAGACAGAAATAGGATATAAGAGAGGGGTAACTTTTGATATTAAGGAGGAGCCTCTCAATGAAAGTATTCAGCATAGCAAAAGGTTTTCATCAGGTTACAAAGAATGTGCAGCCGGAACTATCCCAGAAGGAGCAGAATAGACTAAGAGCAATAAGGCTTTATAAGGAGACAGGAGATACATCTCTTGTATGCAAAACCTTTGAAACAGGCAGGGCGACCTTTTATAGATGGTTCAAAAGGTATGATCCCAAGGATTTCATCTCATTGAAAGACAAATCCAAAAGACCAAAGAATCTGAGAAAACCCAAGTGGTCATATGAACTAATCATAGCGGTTAAAGAACTTCGGAAGAAGTATCCTCGTTGGGGGAAAGAAAAGGTTTTTCCATTACTTCAAGCACAAGGATTTAAGACATCAGAATCAACAGTAGGGCGTATTATTTCATATCTAAAAAAAAGAGGAGATTTAATAGAGCCTCAAAGGAGAGCCATATCAGCAAAAAGAAAAGCGCAAAGACCGTATGCCATAAGGAAGCCAAAAGACTATGTTCCTAATCTTCCGGGGGATCTTGTTCAGGTAGATACCCTTGATATAAGACCATTGCCCGGCATAACGCTTAAACAGTTCACCTCAAGGGATGTTATATCAAAATGGGATGTGATAGAGGCAAGAAGCAGAGCCACAGCTAAAACTGCCAGAGAGTTTATAGAAACCATGCAGAAAAGGATGCCGTTTAAGATAAAGGCAATACAGGTTGACGGCGGCAGTGAGTTTTATGCTGAGTTTGAGAATGCCTGTAAGGACAAAGGCATAAGGCTGTTTGTCCTGCCCCCTAAAAGTCCAAAACTGAACGGCTCTGTAGAAAGAGCCAATAGAACACATACGGAGGAGTTCTACGAGGTTAATGATTGCTCATGGACAGTGTCCGAGTTAAATGAACAATTGAGGCAATGGGAGCATACTTATAACTGCATCAGACCCCATCACTCTCTGGGCAAAATAACCCCATTGCAATTTCTTAAAAATAATAGCATCATTGATGCTAAATATCCCTCGCCTTTGTCTCATATGTTGTGAACTTATACAGCAAATTGCAATATCTTGAAAATTATAGTAAAATCCCACAATAAAAATCAATAAAGAAGGTGAGCATGGGAAGATTATGGTTTATAGTTAAGGTTTATTTGGTGTTGTTTCCATTGACAGTATTAT
>JACPWH010000018.1 GCA_016197185.1 Ignavibacteriota bacterium | reverse complement strand
ATTACATCAATAAGTTTATAGACAATTTTACGTCTGAAATCTCCCTTTCTAAGAACGGCATATCGTGCATCTACACCTACATACATCCTGGCATTTGCAAGAGGTAAATTCATAAAAGCATATTCGAACCCTAATACAAATGTTGGCAAATCAAGATTATGGCGAGCATAAAATGTATATCCCGGTCCTTCAATTCTTTGGAGACCCGTGTACCAAATATAATCTAATCCTGCTGTAATGCGCATACGTCGATCAGGGTCCATTATGAAAGTGCCTCTGATTGCCAATCCCGGCTGTTGACCGTTAAAACCGCCTCCGATGGAATGGATTGTATCTTTAGGGAAAATAATGTCGGTAGCAGGATTTGCTCCGTTAAGCCATGAAGTAGTAAGTCCTATTCCAATTTGAATTTCAGGGAATGTATATGGTCTGGTAATAGGTTGAGAAACTATTTTCTTAGGTTGTGGTTTGGCAAGCCCTGTCTGAGATGATGCGGTTTGAGTCCCTAATCCAACAAGAATTACAAGCATTATCACTACTTTAATCATAATTTTCCTTCAGAAATAATGATGGTGAATGTATATTAGCACCAATATATTCATTGAATGACAATATCAGAGTCTTTCCCTGACACTATATTCCACATTTTTTTGAAAATTCTTAACTAACAATTCCCCGATAAGACCAAAACTGATAAGTTGTACGCCAACGATAATCAATGCCACACCAAATAAAGCAAGCGGCCGGTTACTGAGTGAAGTTTTCCCTAATGACCATTCTATTGTTAAATATAAATCCGTACAGAAACCAATGAGTGCAAGTAATGTACCGACTGTTCCGAATAAATGCAATGGTCGTTTTACATATCTTGTGGTAAAGAGTACAGTAAGTAGATCTAAAAACCCTTTGAAAAATCGGCTGAATCCAAATTTTGACTTACCAAATCTCCGTGCATGATGGGTAACAGGTATTTCAGCCACTCTGAAACCGTCCCAATGCGCAAGTGCAGGTAAATATCTGTGCATTTCACCATATACTTGCAACGTTTTTACAACTTCCTTACGATATGCTTTTAGCCCGCAATTAAAATCATGAAGTTTAATTCCGCTTACGGTGGAGGTAACATAATTAAAAAATCGTGAAGGAACCGTTTTATGAAAAGGATCATGGCGTATCTTTTTCCATCCCGAAACCAAATCATACCCTTCGTTCAATTTCTGAATCAGATGGGGAATTTCTTTTGGATCGTCCTGCAAATCGGCATCCATTGTAATCACAA
This sequence comes from Ignavibacteriota bacterium, assembly GCA_016197185.1. GTDB lineage: Bacteria > Bacteroidota > Ignavibacteria > Kapaibacteriales > UBA961 > JADJXV01. Next base: position 43,184 of record JACPWH010000018.1, on the reverse strand, counting down.
TATCGCCTTTAGCCTCTGCAAATCCCACAGCAAGAGCTGCAGATTTACCATAATTTCTACGAAAACGTATCGCTTTGAAACGATTATCCTTTTGATGTATCTGACGAAGCACTTCAAATGATCTGTCTGTTGAGCCATCATCAATAAAAATCACTTCATATTTGTCTCCGGCTACTATTCCGAGCGTTTCTTTGAGCAACTTTGCCAATTCTGGCAAGGATTCATCTTCATTAAGAAGAGGAATCACAACCGAGATATTAAGTTGAGAGTTAGAATGTTGATTCCTGTTTTCGTGGTTTCGAGATCGAGGATTTTGATTGGGTTGCAACGGTGCATTTCCAGAAGGATTTTGCTGTGCTTTATCAATATTTTTGGGACGAGGATTTTGACCCGTTTGTGCGGAAGAACTTCCTGAAGGGCTTGCCTGAGTACTCTGGGATGAAGAATGTTCTTTCTTTGGGTTTTGACGCGACGCATCTTGTGAATTATCAATCTGTGCGCCTGATATCGCTACTTCTTGAATATCACCTGTTTGAATTGATACTTGGCGACGGTTATCATACCGTCTCCTCTGAGGTCTTTTCTGTGAATATTGTTTATTTTCGTCTTCAGCCACTTTGGGAACTCCCGTAGTAGATAGTAGTTAAGATAATCAGGCAGGTGAAGCATTATATATTGTTGCTTTCCAATCGCCCAAAATAGCGGTTGAACAGTTCACAAACAAACAAAAAAGCAAAATGCCTGACTATTATCAGGCATTTTTTCAATATTGAAATTTTTACCCCAAATAGGAGCGCAGCGACTTTGAACGCGAGGCATGGCGCAAACGCCTGATTGCTTTTTCTTTAATTTGCCGAACACGTTCACGGGTCAAGTTAAATTTTTCACCGATTTCTTCCAGAGTAAGGCACACACCGTCTAATCCGAAATAAAGTTTGATAACTTCAGCCTCACGAAGAGAGAGTGTGTTCAATACTTGCTGAACTTCTACTCTAAGCGATTCTCTCATGAGTTCAGCATCAGGAGGCGGCTGTTGGTCATTTGGCAAAATATCGAGCAAACGATTGTCTTCACCTTGCACAAACGGAGCATCTACTGATAAGTGTCTCCCTGATATTTTAATTGTTTCCGTTATCTCGGATACACTCATATCAAGTTGTTCTGCAAGTTCCGATGCAGTCGGTTCGCGCTCGAAAGCCTGCTCAAGTTCACTAAATTTTTTACCAATTTTATTGAGTGCACCTACCCGGTTCAATGGCAAACGGACAATACGTGATTGTTCTGCAAGTGCTTGAAGGATAGACTGACGAATCCACCATACAGCGTAAGAAATGAACTTAAATCCTCGAGTTTCATCAAAACGCTTAGCTGCTTTTATTAAACCAAGATTACCTTCATTGATAAGATCGCCGAGTGAAAGACCCTGATTTTGGTATTGCTTGGCAACACTCACTACGAATCGAAGATTTGCTTTTACCAATCTTTCAAGCCCACGTTCTCCGTCCCACCCGCCACGCTTGATTGCTCGAGCGAGGTCTATTTCATCATTAGGACTGAGTAATTCTACTCGCCCGATTTCTTGCAAATATTTATCTAAAGACTGGCTTTCCCGATTAGTATATTGCTTTGTAATTCTCATGCCAAACCGTTCGTAAGAGTGATACAATCTTCCTGTTTTACTCGGAATTTCTTTATTAAAAGAACTACTACGACGTAGCCACAGTATTTCTATTGTGGAAAGCCGTTCCGATAGAATCAGGAAAATATCTGCCCGAAGATATTTCTTCGTGATTTATTTTAATTCAAATTCTATTTTCCGCTGTTTGCCCAATCAATCACCATCGAAAATCTCATTGTGTTGGCAAGAGGATGATTATCTTCAATTGTATTGATGAAACTAAAATCAAGATTAAAAATATCATAGCGAATCCCGGCTCCGAATGTCATAAAGTTACGATTACCGGCAGTTGCTGGCTCAGTAAAGTAACCTACGCGCAATGCTACAATTTTTTCATACCAATATTCAGCACCCATCGATACATCCACCCCGCCTTTTTGCCATGAGGTAATAAACGAAAGCGGAATAGGATCGGATACATCTTTATCCCGGCGAACAAGCAGTTTCGACATATCAATCGAAAATGTCAGATCATTGAACTCATCGCGTACCAAATTTAAGGCAGTACCCAAACGAAGGGTAGTAGGGAGTGGGTCTGATTCTTGATAATAGGTTACTTTCGGACCCACATTTTGCAAATTTACACCAAGTGCAAACTTTTCGTTCAAATCTACATCGAACAATTCCAATTTAGTCGGTTTCCATAGCACTCCCAAGTCAAAGCTACCGCTCACACCTTTGCCTGCACTACCGCTGCTCACATTGATTGGAGCTAAGTTTGATTGGATATAACGCAGTTGTATCCCTGCACCAATATCATCAGCGATCATCGTACCGTAAGAAACACCTAATGAAAATTCGTTGGAACGGAATTTCGAACCAAGTCCGCCATTTTCGAATGTACGTTGGAATTCACCAAGATTCATCAGAATAAAATTCACACCAATCATACCATCGAGAGATTCTACATTCTGAACATAACCGCCATAGCTATAAAACAAATCTGCATTGAACTGTGGCAACCAGCGAGAAAAATTCAGTGAAATTTGACGTGAATTTTGGAAACCCAACCCGCCTGGATTCCAAAACATTGCATTTACGTTGTCCGCTATCGCTGTTCCAACTTCACCCATCCCACCTGCACGGGCATCTGCCGAAATCAATAGAAAAGGAACTGCAGATGTTCCTTGGGCTGTTGCGTCGAAAGCCGAAAGACACAATGCAGCAGCTATCAATAACGGCGTTGCCAAAAAATTACGTTTCATAATCGTAAGTCCTTTTGAAAATAATAATGATTATTGTACTATTGAAATTTTTCCGAACAATTGTTCGGAATCACCGAGGATTGTTTGCACATCCACAGTAAACACATAACTGCCTTGGCTCACTTTAGCCCCCAGAGCATCTAAACCGTCCCATGCTATCGAAGCAGTATGCAGACCTTCTATTGTCTGTGCTATTGATTTAACCATGCGCCCATCTACAGTAAAGATATGAATTGCTACAGTAAACGGCTGTGATTGATTGTGTTGAAACGTTATGTTTGTTCCATTCGATGAAGGATTAGGATAGCATTGTAAATTATCGGTAATAACCCTTCCGTCTGTGCTTGCAACCCTAAAGTTCGTTTGGGTTTCAGAATAATTGTTGAGAACATCCCATGCACGTACCTTTACGGAATGATTACCGGCAGCAAGATTAAATATTTGTTTTTCAGTACTTCCTTTGCGTGAATCATCCAGCGATGTTGTAAAACTCGGAGTGAGATCAAGAGGGGCAGGTTCATTATCAAACCACGCCTCAATCTTATGCCCAATACTCGACCCTGTGGTATTAATACCGGTTGAATCAAATAAATCCACTAAAAGTAACGGCGATTTCCGTACCAAATTTCCTGCTTGAAAGCTACGGTCATCTAAAAATATAGAAATTGCCGGTCCGTTCTTATCATTAAAATGCTCTACATCTGCAATAATTCCACCTACCAGGAATGAACGTGAATCACCCTTTGCCGTTTTCTTATCGGAAAATGCATACGCATACAACCTGCCCTGTTTATTTGTAAAACTTAAATCCAGGGGCATTACAAACTCTGCTTTAAACAACCCGTTTTTCACCCTGTATGCGCTTCTGTTTAGAGTCCCCCCGGTTTTTAATATGGAATGTACCACACCGTCGGCAACATCTTCTACACGTGCGTCAATATCACTGTCATCCAATGAAATCAGCGCAGTACCATTAAAACTTGTATCGACTGCCGGACTTTTTGGAGTAATTATAGATCCCTCGATTGTAACAGTAGAGAGTGCTTTCAGAAGCGGCATTAAAGGAATACTGTCTGTTACCTTCTGACCATTTATAGCATCTATGCGTACAATGTTTTCAGGAAATAACAACCGCATAGTTGGGTCACCGAGCAAAAAATACTTTTCATCGTTCTGAGAATCTCTTTCTTGCTTTACATTATACATAATGTCACCCAACCGCAGATACTTCCCGTCTGCAGCACGTGAGAACAAAAATTTATAAAACAACGCTGCTATCTGCTTGTTTTCATAGGAGAAAACAGGTCGTGACGCAGCAAACACTCCAATGGCACCGCCTGTTTTACTGAATACCAATTCCTCTGCACCGCTTTGGTGATCGCCATCGTCAAAACGTGCGAAATCACAAGTTGCTGCTGTCAGGAAGAACAATTTATTCAAATTAGTCATCTGTGGTATTGTTGTTTCTCTTTCGAATATCAATTCATGTGCCCAAACTCGGGGACTTCCATGCCCAACCCAACTTAGAAGAACTGAGCCGTTAGTATTTACTTCATTAAGAAGTTGTGCTGTAACAGCCGGTTTACGCCGACCGTTAGGAACATTTTCAACAGGATATTCAGCCAGATAAACCTTATGCTGCTGCATATCCTCCGGTATTGAGTATTTCGATAAATCTTCAGACCCCTGAGTATGCTCCGTACCGTCATCAGTTTGTGTTGTTAAACCGTCATCAGCTACTAAGGTCACTGTAGATTGCCATTCACCTTGCTGAGACTCAGTTTCGTAATGTTTAATTTTCTCCACAATCCACTGTCCCATTTCAGGTGTAGGAATAGGGATACGTGAAATAGCCATATCAACTTTGCGATCATTTCCTGCAATACGTGCAAAATAGTCATCGGTGGTGTAAGTTCCGGTTTCATCGAATGGACCATCGTAATACTCAGATTCATACGGTGGAACAAAGTTTGTTTCTTGAGTTTGTATGTTCTTATAATCGCTGTGACCATCTCCCCATAAAAGCACATACTTTGGTTTGTTCGACCAGTTAGTATATGCAAAGGCAAGAAAATCGCGAATAGCAGTCACATCAGTCATTCCACCGGAAAATTCATTAAAAATCTGTTCGGTAGTTACAACACTTACCGATAATTCTTTTTGTGATTCACGGTATTCTTTGAATTTGACAGCTGATTCCAAAAGGCTTTTGTGAGTAATTACAACAACATCTGTATTTGCAAAGTTTGAACGCAAATCAGCTACATCTGCTGTTTCTAATAAGCGTGGCGTTTTAAGTGTAGATGATATATAGAATCTTTTTGGTGTTCCGGCAGCCAAATCACTACGAACAATAAACATACCACCTGTCGATGCAAAATTCTTGAGCATCTTGGGCTGCGCACGGTTGGTTGCATCAAACCCGAATATCTCTCCTGAAAACCCATTTAAAGAGTACTCGGTACCTCCGTTAAGTGTTACATCGGATAGAAATTCCATTTCGTTATTGATTGCAATACACTCTCTGGGATATTGAATTTCGAACCAATCCATCAACCCGCTTGCTGAACTGCTGCCTGTATTTGAGTAGGTAAATTTTAGAACACTGCGATTATCGGTAGCAATTGCGGAAGCAGGAATCTTAGCAGAACCAACCACCGAATAGGATTCCGTGTAATTACTCGAGTTGTTGTTCTGATTCACGCCGGGTATTTGCACTGTGTCCAAAGTTGTACCATTCTCAGTAATGGCGAAACTTCCATTTTTTGCACTGCGATGAGCAACCGCATAACGATAAAGGATTTCACCGTTTTTTACTAAATTTTGAAGGGGTGTGGTAAATATCTGAGGTAAGGAGTTATCAACAGTTCTGCCGAACCATGTCCTGCCCGAAGGGATAATAAAAGCATTTGTCAATTCTTCTTCATTAAACAAACGGGCAGTATAACTTGTCGGTCTGTTTACAATAGGAGTTGAAGGCTCTTCAAGTTCAGAAGCACGCAATCCAGCTTCACCACCAACTGTTATAAGGTAAGAACTTGTTGTTGAATATGGGTTGGTATAATGGATAAACGAATTATTTTTATATTCAAAACCATTGGGTCCGCTTGCATAAAAAAGAATAGCTTCAAGTTCTCCATTAGGTTTTGTTCTGACGATTATCGGCTGTTCCTGCATTTTATTTTTGAGGGATTGGCTGCCGTCTTCCGTCATAAGCACTCCGCCATTCCCGAATACTTTTATAGTCGATACATCGGAGGCTGTAAGGTTAATACCATATTTTGAGAGCATTGCTGCATCTATCTTATAAATCCCTTCACTTTCAATTGTAATTTTTACCCATTTTCCTGCACTTAGGATTTTATTGCCATCAGACAGCTTTGCCAGTGAAGTCTCATTTATTCTCCATGACTTTGATTGCTCATTATTAAGAACTTGAAAAACGTTATAGTCATCTTTTCCCTGTTTATTAACGGGAACGCCACCTGCAAAACGTATTGTTATGATAATTTTAGAAGGGAGTTCAACTGTTTGCGATACACCATCGTACCGTGCAGCAATAATTGACAAGTCTGCAATATATTTGTTTCGAGCAATCCCGCCGTAAGTAAGAGTTGCCCAATCTTTTGGTGCTGCCGATTGGTATAATTCAGGACGAAGTTCGTAAACTGCTTCATGAAATTCACCGTTCCGATACGGAGTAGGTGCCGGTGACATTTTTTGCGCAATCCTGCGAACACCAATTGTTTGAATGTTTGTAATTGTAAAATCCGAAGGTGAGGGGATTGCAATCGGAGCAGAAACAGTAAGTAAAGAGGGTGCTCCGTAGTTTGATTGTGAGATTGCCGCTCCTTGAATCCTGGGGATAATAGTCTGCTCACCGGATGAAGTGAGAATTGTATCCAATTTCTCAAATTGAGGAGTATAACTTATTACTAATTCAGAGGCTGAAGAACGAATTACTTCCAGCCCTCTTCCGGTAAAAATAGATTGTCCGAACAAGCAACTTGGCATTACAAGTATTGCTGCAAAAAGCACCACAAAAACAGGTGATGTACGCTTGATAGATGATAGTTTCATAAAGGAGTTACCTCTTATGGTTTTATAAAAACTACTGACAATTAAATGGGTAAACGTCCGGTCATACTTGAATTTTGTATAGGCGTAAAAAACTATCCGTTGAATGATTCACACGGAAATGTTAATAAACTAATCGGTTAATACAAAAGAGAATAAAGACAGATATAGATACAAAACGCCCACTTTGTTTATTCTAACCTTCTAAAAATAGATAGTGTTAAAGAAAAACACAAGCAAACCGCGTTTTATAGTTGAGGTAGAAATGTGCAGTAGGCAGAGAATTAGTTCGGCTAATATAGATGTAATTATGAGACGAAAATACACTAAGAAATATTTGCAACCAAATACTTTTTTTGCTTAAATACTTTTTTTTACTTAAAATACGTAAATATACTTATAAAAATGCCTCGTCATCGGGGGGAATGATGACAAGGCATGCAGCATAAAGAGGAGGTTGACAACTTGCGCTGTCGAGCGGGAAACGAGACTCGAACTCGCGACATTAACCTTGGCAAGGTTACGCTCTACCAACTGAGCTATTCCCGCTTGCGTTTTCAATTCGACGCAAAACTACAAAGTTTTCAACAATCTGTCAAAAAATATTTTCTCGTCTCAACTGAACCGACGGAGAAATTCACTCGCACATATTTCTTTAACTTTTTGGAAAATAATAACATCGGAGCTTTCAATTTCGATTGACGTTACTTCCTTGTCAGTAATCCCACACGGGATTATCATCTCAAATTCACGAATATCATTATTTACATTCAGAGCAAAACCATGGGATGTTACCCACCGTGAACAATGAATTCCAATAGCACAGACCTTCCTTTGATGTTCAATCCACACACCTGTAGAACCATCCACACGACTGCCCAAAACTCCGAATTGTCCGATTGTTGCAATAATACATTCTTCAATCTCTCTCAGGAACCAATGTAAATCTTCTCGGAAGTCGGTCAATTTAAAAATCGGGTATCCGACAAGCTGACCGGGATTATGAAGTGTAACGTCCCCACCGCGATTAATGGGAATAACATTTACTCTTTTTTCTGTCAACGTATCAGTAGTGGCTATAACGTTTGCATCCGTACCGTTACGTCCTATTGTTATAACCGTAGGATGCTCGCAAAGCACGAGTGTACTTCGTTTCTCACCTTTAAGAACATCAGCAGCAAGGATACGTTGTCTTTCCCAAGCCTCATTGAAGTCAATCAGTCCCCATTCTTCGATTTCAATCATAATTGAATTTCTTTACTTATACTATTCAAAACAAGATGAGATATGACTTACCTTGTTATTACCTACAGGCTGCTATACAAGTCTTACTTGATTATTCTATTAATACTTAGCAGATAAAAATATTTGAAATTAGTTGCGTTCATATTGCAACATATTCTCACTTTTTCCCGAGTGGTGATCCGAGGAACGGAGGTTTTGGAAAATCTCCTTCTAATGGTCGAATTTCCAAATCTTCAAATAGAATATCAGGTATAATTAGTGATGCCCCCATATATTGAGAGCCTCCAGTTACAAATGGCGACGCAATGGCAGATGCAAGATAATTATACGCAGATTGTTTTTTCCCTACTGCAATTATATCTTTGAATGCTTGAACTGTTAGGCCTGCTGCTTCTGTGCCCCGCACAAGTTCTTCTTTCCCGTTTGGATAGAGTTTATACACTTCCAAAAGTGAAAGTTTTGTTTCGCCTTGTGCAAACGGGTATTCCCCTGCAGTTTGTTCATACAAAGCTGTAAACAGAATATTTTGATTGAGTGCTTTGTGAACTACGATTCCATACGGTAATTCACGATCTTTACAAAGTTTGAGCATTTTTTGGCGTAGGGCGACTGACTCCAATTGTTTATCCGCTTTCTTTTCGGGTTTGGCTGTCAATTCCAATGTACTGAGCATAGCAGCACCGCCGCGTTGATGTCCGTTAGATTGTTTAATGCGTTTAGTGGGTATTCTTGACGAGAGCAATGTTTTCAAGTAACCGTTTTCTACCAAATTGACCTGTTGGGCAGCAATACCGTCATCATCAACTACATAGCTGCCGATAAGCGATGTTGTCCCAAAATTATTTTTAGTAGGGATTGCTGTTATTGATAGGAACTCAGGTAAAACACGACCCCCTATTTTGTTTTGAAATGCACTATAGCGTTCAGATTCCTGCATACCCCGTTCGGTAAGCGGTTGACGCTGCGCAACAAGATTTGGTGCAAACATTTGTGCAACAATTTCTGCAGCAGCTTGATCTTCAAAAAGCACAGGACCCGAATACGCATCGGCTAGAGTAGGTGCAAATGTAAGTCGGTTCAAATTAGCAGCCGTCAGTTTTACAGCATTCATCAAAGAATCTTGACTTGGCAGCTCAGTCGGTTTACGACTATACGAAGTATATACATTCGCAAGAGGCATACCATCGGATGCCTGTGTTGAGCTTACAACTTCAAGTCCAGTATAATATTCCGTTTTTTGATATTCCCGTCCTTCGCTGTTTACATAATAAATATGTTCAGGTGTAAATTCCACATTCACACTCGACGCGCTGATTGCACTATATTCACTGAAAATTGCCGACAGATCTTTACATAATTGTCTGAAGTATGCTGCATCAAACACAGGTACTGCCCCTGTATCTGCCAATGTTTGTGCCGACAATCCTTTGAAATCGGGAGTTGTATCGGTACGCATACGGTTTTTAATCGATGCTTCTTTTTTGGCAAATAGCTCGGCTGACTGTTTATAACAAGCATCTGTTGCAAGCCATAATTCGCGGCGAAGAGAAGAATAGTCCAATTCAAGCGGAACACGTCGATTATGAAATGATTCTTCATCATCGGCACTGCCAAAAAAGCCTAAACTTACATCGAAATAGTTAGTATTATCAAACTCCGGTTTACCTACGCGGATACCGACAGAGAGGGTTGCAACGGGGCTATGGCGTTCATGAACGATACCCCCAAGAGATGCTTTCATGCTCTGTGCATCACGAAAAGTGAGTGTATATTCCACATAATAAGGTTTTTGGAGAGTCGGTACAGATAACTGTGAAAGCGAACGCTGGATTTCATCACGCATTGCACGGAGGATATCATCATTACCTGCAAAAAGGGTTGGTGTACTTACCAAGAATAGGGACAGAAACGCATACTTTTTGATAAACTTCATAGGGGTCGGATTGAAAAATATGATATATAAGAAAATGGACTTGGATAATGATTGGCGTGCAAATCCTATCAACTAAGTTTATAGTTGACGTATGAACTGACGAATTAAGTCTTCAAAATTAGCAAATTATAGAGTAATATACTGTGTTTTTTCAGCTTGACCGTATGTGATAATGGAGCTACACATCTCCTCCGCATGGATTTTTCCTTGTCAAATTTTGAAAACTTCCGTAATTTCGCAGAGCGATACGCCAATTTAGCTCAGCTGGTAGAGCAGCTCATTCGTAATGAGCAGGCCGCCGGTTCGAATCCGGCAATTGGCTCTTACCTTTTTTCAAGCCCGACTTCGCGTTGGGCTTTTTTGCTATTCTTGATTTAATATTATGAAGTTGATTATTCTTCTTTTTTGCAGTTGCATTCTACTGTCATGCTCCGGTAGGAACGCTACATTCGGTGCGCCTTTCACACTTAAAAGTGAAAAATCTATTACTGTCTCAGGTGCTGTCAAACCTGCTAATTACGATAGAATCATACGAGTAGAAGGCGACTGCTATCAAGTATGCCAAACAGAAGGATGCTGGCTTGTAGTAACCGACGGCAAACAAAAACTGCATGTAATTGTCAAAGATAAGGACTTTGCTGCTCCGATGGACTGTGGAGGTAAGAAAATAGCTCTCGAAGGTAAAGTTCAAGAACAATTAACTAACGAAGATGATGCACGTGAATACGCAGGACAAGCCGGCAGAAGTGAAGCAGAAACAAATGCTATTATTGGCGACCAACGCGTACCTGTCTTTGTTATTACGAGTATGGAAGTTGTACAATAGTCTTCAAAATAAATTAAAAAAGCTGTTTGAGCGTTAATGTTTAATTGCTGTTAATTCTTTTATATTCTCTCTTTGTCTCTTCCATGCTCTCAATATCACATCTTTCTATCCATTTCGGCGGTTATTATCTTTTTGACGATATTTCATTTACCATCGGTTTGCGCGACCGTATCGGTTTGGTTGGTAAAAACGGAGCCGGTAAATCTACGCTCTTAAAAATACTTGCGCGTCAACAGGAAGCCGAAACTGGATCGGTATCACAACCGAATGATTTTACAGTCGGTTATCTTTCACAAGATATTGAGGCAACTCTTGGTAAAACAGTCTATGAAGAAACCAAAACCGCTCTCGCAGAACTCGTAGAACTCGAACATAAAATTCATCTTTATTCAGAGCAACTTGCTACACGAACAGATTATGAATCCGACGAATACAGTGATATTCTGCACAAGCTCGGTGAGGCAAACGAATATTTCGATTTCCACGGCGGCTATACGATGGAAGGCGATGTTCAGCGTATATTAACCGGTTTAGGATTTTTGGAAAGAGACATGGATCGTCTTGTAGATGAGTTTTCCGGCGGGTGGCAAATGCGTATCGAACTTGCCAAAATGCTTCTTCGCAAACCGGATTGCATCCTTCTTGATGAGCCTACAAATCACCTTGATATTGAGTCTATTCAATGGCTGGAAGAATATCTTAAAACGTATGAAGGTTCGGTAGTTCTTGTATCGCACGACCGTGCATTTCTTGACTCGGTCTGCACAAGGACAATCGAAATAACCAATGGAAATATTGAGGATTATCCTGCTTCTTATTCCCGTTACGTTGTCCTTCGTCAGGAGCGACGCGAACAAACAATGAACGCATATAAAAATCAGCAGCGTGAAATTGCCAAGACTGAAGAATTTATTGAACGTTTTCGTTCCAAAGCAAACCTTGCTTCACGCGTTCAATCCCGTGTAAAAGCACTTGATAGAATTGAACGTATTGAAATTGAAGAAGAGGATACATCCGCTATTAAATTCCGTTTCCCGCCTGCACCCCGTTCAGGGCAAGTAGTAGTTGAAACAGAAAAATTAACAAAGAAATACGGCGAAAAAACTATTCTAAATGAAATTGACTTCGGTTTGGAACGTGGCGATAGAGTTGCCTTTGTTGGTAAAAATGGTGAGGGTAAAACTACCTTCTCCAAAATCCTTGTGGGTTTGGAAAGTTATATCGGAACACTCAAAATTGGACATAATGTTAAAATCGGATATTATGCCCAACACCAGGCAGAGAGTTTGGATGGGAACTCAACTGTTTTTGAAATTATTGACAATGCAGCAGCAGGCGAAATGAGAACTAGGGTTCGTAGTTTGTTAGGCGCATTTTTATTTAGTGGTGATGCTGTTTTCAAAAAAGTCAAGGTACTTTCAGGGGGGGAGAAATCACGTCTTGCCCTTGCTAAGCTATTACTTGAACCGATTAACTTTCTGGTATTGGATGAGCCGACAAACCATTTGGATATGCGTGCAAAAGACGTGTTGAAGCAATCGCTTTTGGACTATGACGGTGCTATGATTGTGGTATCGCACGACCGTGAATTCTTGCAGGGTCTAACAAATAAAGTAGTGGAATTCAAGAACGGAAAACTCAAAGAATATTCGGGTGATGTATATGACTTCTTACGTGACAACAAGATTGAATCACTCAGACAATTGGAAATTAAGAAAACTGCACAAAACAATCTCAAGAACGAGATAAAACCTGCTGTTCAGCCGAAACCACATACGCCTGCGCCAAGTCACCTAAAACGCAATGATAAAGACCGCCGGTCAATCGAAAAGCATATTACCGAAACCGAGACTCTTATTGCAATGCTCGAAAAAGCAATCGCTACCATTGAAAATGAAATGAGTCATCCTGAGTTTTATACAAACCCCAAAAGCTCGTCATCCATTACCCTACTTTATAACGATAAACGTAAGGAACTAGAGGATGCTATGGAATTGTGGAGTACGTTGCAGGAACAGTTGGAGTAGGAGAAGTGTTGAGGAGAAAACCACTAACTTGGCATTAAGCAAATTAGAATCTATTATAGGGACGTATTGAATACGCCCCTTTCTTTATTTTAATAATTATTTCATATCTTGCAATATATGGCAAATGTGAAAATATAACAAATTGCTTCGCAATAATAAATTACCTCACAATAATAATTCTATCAAAATCTACTGTCTCACCATTCTGATTATTACAATAAACACCATAAGTACCATTAGAATAGTCTGACATATTTACACTTATCGTGTTCGTTCCTTTTAGAAGCAATCCTGACCATATACGTCCTATTTTTTGACCTCCTATTGTATATATTTCAATTGCTACATTTGACATTTCCTTATATGCCGTAATTGATATTTGAGTATTTCCTGAACTGGGATTAGGCATGACACTTTCAATCTGTGCATCTCTCAATTTACAAATATTATTAGCGCAAACAATACCATTCTTAACAGATGAACGCTCTGGCTCATTCGATGCGTTTTTGGAAAAGCCACTTTTTTCTGTATAGTAAACTCTACCGTTTGGTTCTGTGTGTTGATCGTAATATCTGTTATCAAAAATTTGACCTAATGAATCCGAACTGAAAAGCAATTCTGCACCCTCGTACGGTAAATGTCCGGTTGCCGTTTTCACACTGTCATAATAGGATAAAATTTGTGCAAAATACTGTTGGTCTATAATTTTGTTTTGAGCAGGGGTTAATCCCCATACTTGGGTTGTGTCGTCACGCTCGAAAATAGTAGAGTTGCTGATCCATGAGGAGTACATTTTCATATCTATCCCATAAGGAGTAGGGCCATACCTTCGTGGAGAGACCTGAAGGTAAGCCTCAGTATTTCCATACCCTTGAGGCAAAACACGGATTGTTTTGAAATGATTGGGGGTTGTGCCGTAATACGGTGCATAGTTAGATAAAGGATTCTGCTTAACTCCTACACTGTCAAGAACAGCCAACACTACACTGTCGGAAGCCCTGATAAGCTGGACAACAAATTCTGTCTTGTCGGTTATTTTATTTTGTCCCACCAACCAAGCATGCCCCAAACCATCTCCTGCCCCCCCCGACCCGCCATCGTCAATGAATATTCCACACGGTGATGGAGATACTGACAACTCACGGTAATAACTAATCTGTCCGCTGTCCGGCATAATAAAATGTTCAGAACGACTATATTGCAGAAGCTGAGTATTTTCACCTTGACCCTGTTCTCCCTGTTTTTGTTCATTCATTTTTAGAGCAGATGATAGATATAACCGGTTCCACCCACTTCCTGAGGAAACCTTAACTTCGCCAAAGCTATAGGTAACAAAAGCAGAATCGAAATTATTTCGGTAGTAAAAGTATCGTAAATAATTTACATCATCAGGTTTTATGCGAAAAACCGGAGTACCCCACTGAGCTAGTAATGAGGTTACCGACACTAAGAAAGTAACGGTAAACATTATTAATTCTTTCATAATATACCCCTATTATTAAGTTAACAACTACCGTGAAAAAATATATGATTGCAAATAACAAGAATAATCACCGTAACTATTATAATTAAAAAGACTTTGTGTGCAAGAACCTGCACCACAAATATCTACACCTACATCAGAAGCTGAACAAGGGTCGCATACCTCATCGCAAAATGCACCACCTATTCTAACCTTACATGCATTTGAGGAGATCATTTGTACACTACAGGCATTTGCGCTGGAATTTTGATTATTATATTCTGAATTAGAACTACATATTATCCGGCATGCAATTACACAGCGGACAGCTTGAGATGAACAAACATTTCCGTATCCAGTTACAATATTTGCACAGCATGGCGGATTACAATTTTTTCTATTTGCGGGATCGACATTTGCTCTCAATGAAATTGTTCCTAAGAATAGAAACAACATATTTACAACGATGTATTTTTTCATAAAAACATAAATAAAGATGGAAGTATAGTAAATTAAAGAATTAAGTACACATTCATTTATTACTCATTTTTAGGATTTGAAAATTTTAGGCATAAAAGAAGGGCGCAATTTCAAAACGCCCTTGGTCGAGATACTGATAACTTACGAAAGAAACACTCTCCTTGCTAACGCAGAGTGAGAACTTTGCTTCAAGTTTCTTTCAGAAATTATCAGTTTCAACAAAGAACAGAGTAAAGAAAAAACGCTATATTTTTCTACAAACAACTTACGAATTTATTTACATCCAAAAAAGAATTTTTTTTGAATTATAAATACATGCAAATAACATCAATATAAACTCATCATTTCCTCTCATTCGGCACCCACGGCACATCATCCACTCCCTCAAGAAAATTAGCCATTCTCGCCGTTACAAAAAGAAAATCGGAAAGCCTATTCAAAAACTTTATAGCAAATTCACCGATATTTTCTGAATGGGAAAGCTCTACAGCTGCTCGTTCAGCACGTCTGCATACCGTTCGTGCAAGATGAAGATGCGCCGATAGCGGACACCCTCCGGGTAAGATGAAATTTCTCAATGGAGTTAAATCTTCCTCGAATTCATCAATCAAATGTTCAAGCCATTCAATATGCTCCAATTCAATACGGGGAATATGATATTTAGCAGGAGGATCGAGCGGAGTTGCCAAATCACTTCCAACGGTAAATAATAAGGACGACAAATGCTCAAGCGGATGTTTCAGCCGATGGGTTGGCTTATGAGTAAGGGCAACTCCAATAACAGAATTAAGTTCATCTACCGTTCCGTAAGCTGCAATGCGAAGATGATATTTTTCAACACGCTGTCCTCCGAAAAGTCCGGTAGTCCCATCATCTCCTGTTTTTGTATAGATTTTCATTGTTTTTCCTATAAATTAGGTAGCACTTTCGGGTGCTTGACCAACAGTTGCAACTTGAGCATCAAGCATTAATAACCCACCCATATCATTACCTATCATTTTCAATTTTTGTAATACACGGCTTGCCATTGCCTCTTCTTCTCGTTGCTCGGTAATGAACCAATGGAGGAACACTTCAGTAGTATAATCACTCACTTCGCGAGTTAGGCGAACGATGTCGTTAATCCGCCCTGTAAGTTCACACTCATGTTGATATACCGCTTCAATGACTTCTATTGGTGAATTCCATTTTTGAGTAGGGGCAGGGATTTTGCTGAGAACCACCTCACCATTTCGCTCAAGCATATAATTATATATTTTCATCGCATGAGTTGTTTCTTCAGTTGCTTGTCGTCGAGTCCATTGTTCAAACCCCTCCAAATCGAGCGTGTTAAAATAGGTAGCTGCCGATAGGTAGAGATACCATGAAAAAAACTCACGGTTCATTTGCTCATTGAGCATTTCTAATACTTTTCCCTTTAACATAACGTTCTTTCTAAATGTAAATAAATATAGTACTGTGTTTTCAGGGGACGGATAAGTGATTGTACTAAAACAACCGAAACATTACATAAAAAAATATTTGTCTGAAGATTGCCAACTACTTAAATGCTTCGACTAAGCTCTCCATGGTAATCAAGTTATGTCATACTAAGCTTAGTCGTTGTTCTAATACTTGCCAAATTATGAATATTAATTATGACGATTATTTTAGTCCCGCCATTTATTTATAATTCACCGAATCCGTTTTCAAAAAGTGATTTGAGCTCTACAATTGCGTCCTGCTCATCTGCACCTTCAACCGTTAACAAAAGTTCACTGCCTTGCTCGGCAGCAAGTGTCATAACCCCGATAATACTTTTAGCATTTATATCATATCCGTCACGGTTAAGATAAATATCCGATTTGAATTTTGCAGCTAATTTCACAAGCATCGCTGCAGGGCGAGTATGAAGACCGGCACGATTACGAACTATAAGTGTTTCTTGAATCATAGGAACGAGTTATGGAATATATCGACTTAACAATTGCAAATAGACTACGTTCCCGATGCTGCCTTTGCTATTCGATTCATCAGAGCGGTGTTGGTTTGCACAGTATCACTACACAAAATAAGGATTTCTTGGAAACTTTCAGCATCAGCTCTCCGAAATTCTGCATAAATTGTCTCTGTGCTCAATGAAAATACAATATCTTTTAATTTGGCAGGTGCTTCCTCTGTCGTTAATATCATCCGTTTATAATTGGGATTCTTATCTATTTCCTCTGAAATTTCCTCCCATGATTTTTTTAGTTTAACAATTGCTTGTGGGGCGTAATGCCTATACTTCATCCCGGGTGCAATCGGTACCGGCGATTCTCCGGCTGAATGTATAATCACTTTTTTACCCAATATTTGCTCGATATTTTCACCGGTAATCGAACCCGGGCGAACTATCACCGGAATATCACCTAGAATATCTATAATTGTCGATTCAATCCCAACTCTACACTTGCCACCATCAACGATTGCAGCAATTCTACCGTTCAGATCATCAAATACATGTTGGGCAGAAGTTGGACTCGGTTTCCCTGAACGGTTTGCAGATGGCGCAACAAGCGGCTCACCCGCCTCCGCTATAATTCTTAAAGCTATCTCATGTGCAGGCATCCGAACGGCGATAGTATCTAATCCTGCTGAAACAATTGAAGGAACTTGCTTTCGCTTACGTAAAATTACTGTCAATGCTCCCGGAAAAAAAGCATCAGCCAACCTGTAAAATTCATCAGGAATATTCACGGCAATTCTTTTGGCATCTTCAATTGAAGCAATGTGAGCAATCAATGGATTATCCTGTGGGCGACCCTTAGCTTCGTAAATTTTCCTTACAGCTGTTTCATTAAATATACATGCTCCAAGACCATAGACGGTTTCGGTAGGGAAACCTACTACTTCACCGGAACGTAACAATTCTGCAGCACGGATGATTGCAGAGTCGGGTGAGTTTAGAGCATCTAATAATTCGGTTGTCATTGAGTGTTATTAAAATTCCTATTAATTCTAAGAGCTAATTTGCTGACAGTT
Source organism: Ignavibacteriota bacterium (assembly GCA_016197185.1). GTDB lineage: Bacteria > Bacteroidota > Ignavibacteria > Kapaibacteriales > UBA961 > JADJXV01. The sequence goes on along the minus strand of JACPWH010000018.1, from coordinate 25,248 downwards.
TATTGGTATGAGAATGAGAATGAGAATGAGAATGACTATAATATAATCTGATTAATCACCATAGGAATTAAATAGTTATAACAATCTTAGTTATATTTAAACTTTCGACCCTGTCAGGGTCGTATGAAATTTCATTGTTAAATTTTATATAAATATGAGAATCCCTCGTATTCACATATCTTCTATTTGTTTAGACTCTTTTACTGATACCGCCCAACTGCCTCTGCCTGTGCATCATTCAGAGCATTCGCAGCTGATTTTCTTCCATACAATGCCTCAACAACTGCATTTTCCAAAAGTACTTCAATCTCTAACCATTTTGGGTGGACAGGTGTCATTCTTGCTTTTGTTAATTGTTCTGCAAAAATACTGCGGTTCTTAACCTGCTTGAAATAATTGTCAGAGAAATATCGTTTGTCGGCAGGGAAGCCGACCTCAGGTACCCTCTTACAGAATTCCAAAGTGGTTTTACCATCAGTTATATATTTTGCAAATTTTGCAGCTAATTCTTGATTTGTTCCTTTAGCCGATAAAGCAATATATTCACCTCCGGCAAATGATACTCCTGAAGATTTCATTCCGGGAACTAATGCCACGCTATAATCCAACGATGGATTTCCCGCAGCAATTTTTGTCATCAGCCACCCGCCTGAAAACCAAAATCCCACCTTGCCCTGAACAAACGATACATCCAACTGTCGCTGTGTTTCTATCAGACCCATTCGAGATAATGTAATATAGGTGTTCAATCCTTGGATATTCTCTGCTGAATTTAAGGTTAGTTTTCCGTTTGCGTCCATCACATCACCTCCGTTACTCCAAAAGAACGGAAGTATTTTTTTGTAAAGGCGATGACGGTCGTCCCCATTAGCACCGAAAGGGTATATCCCCTCTATTGATTGCAGTTTTTCACAAGCAGTGATTAGCTCGATAGTATTAGTAGGAATTGAAGTTATTCCCGCTTTCTTTAACAGTTCATTATTGCAAAACATGACACGAGTATCTACATTCCAAGGATACGCATATACTTTTCCTTTCCACATTGCAGGTGGCTGAGAAAACTCAGCAAATTTTGAAAAAATAGAATCTTTCGGTAATTCTTGCAGCACACCTGCGCTTGAAAATTGTGCCACCCAATCCGAACCAAGCTCTATAATATCGGGTGCGGTATTTGAATTAAAAGCAGCGAGAAGTTTTGTTTTGCCATCATTCCAACTTAAATCCGTAAGTTCAACCTTGCAATGCTCTTGCTTCTCGAATTCAGCTACGATGTCTTTCAATGCCTGTTTTTGTGACGGCTCACTCCAAAAATGCCAAAATTTGATTGTTTTACTTCCGTCCGATAAGGAGTTTTTTGTGCATGATGATAAAAGAAGGATAGATGCTGCCAACAGATAGATATAGTTTTTCATGAAAACGATAATAAATGAATAATGATATGATAGCCATTTACAAAACAGTGTTTCTGTTTCGTAAACCCCAAGAAAGCACGAGTTTTTTTCAAAGATACAAAAATTCCTTCTCGTTCTATATTGAAAAATGCGGTAATTTTGGACAAAAACCGGAATACATCTTTCGTTCAACGCTTTCCTGTATATCTTTATGATTGAAGATTATTTCAAGCCTGCCAGAATGAAACTATCCACATTGACTGACTATGTGGAGAAATTCATCGCTTCATATTCAGATAAGAGCAAAGAGACACAAGGAACATATCAGCGAACCCTAAGGGAGTTTGTTACTTTTTTTTCGGCAGATCGGCAATTTCAATTTAGAGTAAAAGATGTAGAACGCTATAAGAAGCACCTGCATACCACCAAAAAGATGCAGGATGTTTCTGTGGCTGCTTATATGACTTCACTTCGCAGACTGTGCCAATATCTTGTAGAATCAGGTGTTATAGAAAAAAATCCGGCAAAGGGTATTCAAGGTGGAAGGCGACCTATTGCTCATGCAAGAACATTTCTTACCCTTAACGATATTGAATTGCTTTTAAACAGTATCGAAGAAGATACTGCCACAGGTCTGAGGGATAAAGCCCTAATCCTTACAATGCTGGGATGCGCCTGCGCCGAACTTGAACTTACCCATGCAGAAGTAGGCGATCTCAAAAAGGTTGAGAGTCTATGGATTCTCAATGTCCAAGGAAAAGGCAAAAGTATTAAAGATGAACCGGTTAGAGTTCCAAAAGCTACGTATGATGCCCTTGAAAAATATCTGACGAATCGAGGTAAGGATATCCCTGAAGATTCTCCTTTATTTCTAAGTTACAGCAATAGAGCACAAGGTAAATCAATGAGTATTCGTGGTATTCGAGAGACAATCAGCGTTCGTCTCAAAAACAGTAATGTAAAGCGCGGGAGGGATTTGAAACTTACACCTTTTTCTCTCCGGCATACAGCAGGTATCCTCATGGCGGAACTCGGAGCAACTCCCGAAGAAATTATGAAACGAATGAGAATCGAATGGCGTCCGACAGCCATGCTCTATTTCAGACAAAAAGGAAAACTTAGAAGCGAAGACTCACCAATAACAGCCGACTTAGTCTCTGTTGAAATGAACAAATAACGACAAATTCAGATACTATAATTGTAATGCAATCTACTCAAACAAAATCTCAAACGGAATCGGACAAAGAAAAGGAATCCAATCAAAATTGGAAGACAGGTCTTCTGCTGGTTGTTCTTTCGCTCTGTTTCATCGGAATATTGGTTCGTTTGTTCATAGTTCAAGTTATCAATTCAGGAAAATATCGTGCTCTTGCCCGTAAACAATACGAATCTCGCATTGAACTCAAACCTCAACGAGGGTCAATCTATGACCGCAATGGACATGTAATTGCCTCAACAATCAACAGTGCATCATTTGCTGTAGATCCTAGTATGGTACAGCATACCCATACCATTGCATCAGCTTTGCAACAATTAACCGGAGATTCCGCATCTATTTGGGAACAAAAAATACGATCTTCCGACAAATCATTTCTGTGGGTTGCACGAAGTAATCTTGACCGCTCTTCTATTCTTGACACTTTGCAAGATATAGGACTTATTCGCGTAACAGAGCCACGACGGAATTATTATTTCGGTAATGCTGCAGCACAAATAGTCGGCTGCACGAATGTTGACAATCAGGGATTAAGCGGGGTGGAACTTGCTCTCGATTCCGTCTTGCGTGGTTCGTCGGGATATATGGTGATGCAACGGGACGGACGTGGAAATCTTCGTCCATCCGTGGATTTACCTTCAGCAGCCGCTTCCAACGGAAAATCCGTACAGCTTACACTTGATATGGAACTACAGCGAATAGCAGAATACGAACTCGAACGGGGAATTGCCGATGCACGGGCAGTATCGGGTACAATCATTGCACTTGATCCATCAACAGGTGAAATTCTTGCTGTTGCCTCCTCCCCGAGTTTCAATCCCAACCGCCCTCAACAGGCATCCCAAGAGACAATGAAAATACGGGCGATCACCGATATGTATGAACCCGGCTCAACATTCAAACTCGTGACTGCTGCAGCAGCACTTGAAGAAAAAACGGTTGCACCTGCCGATACAGTAGATGCTCATGGTGGTATATGGAAACTTTCTGACGGCTATGAAATTAAAGATACCCACCCTTTAGGACGAATAACATTTGCTCAGGGGCTTGAGCAATCGAGTAATGTGGTTTTTGCCACACAATCCATGAAAATTCCGGATGATAAATTCTACAAGTATGCCCGTGATTTTGGTTTTGGGATCACACTCGGAATTGATGTACCCGGAGAGTCCTCCGGCAGAATGAAGAAGCCACGAGAGTTCGACGGTGCTACAAAATTTTTTATGGCGTATGGTTATGAACTTGCTGCAACTGCATTGCAAATAGTAAATGCTTATGCTGCAGTTGCCAATGGCGGTGTGATGATGAAACCCTATCTTATCAAAAAGGTATTTGGCGAGGACGGAAGGGAAACCGAAAGTTATGCTCCGCAAAAAATCCGCCAGGTGGTTTCTCAGCAAACTGCCACAACGCTTACAGAATTACTATGCGGAGTAGTTGAACGTGGAACAGGAAATGAAGCACGGGTGCAAGGGATGAGAATAGCCGGAAAGACGGGAACTGCACAACAACTTGAGGATGGCAAATACTCAAAACAGGCTTACACCGCTTCGTTCGTAGGGTATTTTCCGGCAGATAAGCCCAAAGTTGCTATGATGATCATGCTCGACCGTCCACAAACTGATATTTATGGAGGTAAAACAGCTGCACCGATTTTCCGTAGAATTGCACAACAATGGATTTCTGCTACCCACATGGAGGGTATTTCCGACACCGAAACAAAAACTGCCACTCTGCCCGATTCAGTTTCCGTGCCGGATGTACGAGGTATCACCGTTGAAAACGCCATGACCGTTTTACACCAAAACGGATTACGCCTTAATAATCACGGACAGGGGATAATTGCCCAGCAAACACCACTGCCTGGTAAAAAAGTATTGCGCGGAACTGACGTAATTGCTGAATATAGAGTTCCTACTCCTGCAATCAAACGCGATTCGATTGAAAAAGCACATGCCGATGCGCTCAGACCTGATGTTCGGGGAATGTCGGTGCGTCGAGCATTGGCTGTACTCCATGCTGCAAACGTAAAGGTGAAAGTGCAGGGTAGCGGGACTGTAGTGAAACAGACCTGGGCAGGCGGCGGGAAAGAGAAGAGTTGCTTGATTGAGTGCAGGTAATTTTTTAATATAAATTTGTCAAATTAAAAAGTTGCATTTGTGACTTGAATACAGCCTTGAATACAACTTGTTAGTTTGGGTATTTACAAATAATTTGTAAAAGAAAATTTTAACCCGATGAAAAATCTTGTATCTTGTACCATTGATTCACCTTCGGTATTTGAAAAAGGGAAGTAAGTGTTTTTTTGACGTAGCGCGTAAAAAAGATAACTCCACGCCGATTGATAGACTAATTGATAGATAGGAGTCCATTGATCTTTTTTATTGACAAAATATGAAGTTAGAAGTTTATCCAGCACAGCATTTCCCGAAACCTCCACTATTTTACTTAATGCCCATTTATCGAAAGTGAAACCGTTATAGGATTGATTTTCCCTTATTCCTGTAACGGCCCCTATTGTTTTATTAATTTGGTAACGAAAACCTGTTTCATTGTAATCTCCAAAAGGTGCTACCGGATCTTTGGTACTTTCATCTGTCAAAGCTAATATTCCGACAGTAAGCCCGAGTGTCTTATATACACTTAAACTGGCTTTGTCCTCGAATGTCCATCCGTAGCCTCTGGTATAATCCACATTTATCCCCATATCAATAAAACCGACCGTATAGGGTTCAAATTGAGTGGCAATAGTATCGGCAAGGGAATATTTATGATATGCCAATTTATACCCTGCTTTGAAATTATCGAAGTACATAAGGTTATGCTCTTTGGTGCTGTCAATAAATTTGTTGGCAAAGAATCCTTCAATACTTATTTCAAAACCATTGACTGTTTCTTTAGGAAGGGGTTCACCATTATAGAACTTAAAAAGTTTAGATTCTAAGTTTCCACTTCTTTTTACATAATCAAATCCTACAATACTTCTTCTGAGGTACCCTTGGGTATCTTTCCAGGGAGATAGATTACCTGGTTTTGCTTCTTGAACTTCTACAAAAGTAGTTCTCTGATATGTCTTATTATCCGAAGAATCGGGAATTGAAGTAGTTGTTGCAGCAAAAAAATTATTCGAGAATAAAGCAAAAAACAATAGAAAAGTAAAGAATACACGCATAAAGGGATAAGAAATAGTTACTAAAATTTGTTCAATATAATAAATTATTGCTTCATGGAGAAAAGAGTAGTTTTTTATTAAGTTTAGCAGTGGTATATTTGTTTTAAGACGGAAACAATTTATTTTCAATCAATATGAGGTGACACTTTGAAGAAACATTACAGCTTTTTGCTGGCAGGTGCGTTGCTTTTTCTTTTACTCGGGTCGTGTAGCCACCCGCTTATAGGGTATAATACCGCAGGAAAGCTCAACAAGAATGAAGACTACAAATCAGTAGTAGAGTACTTGGACAGAGATCCTGTTTTGGAGAAAGAACTTGCAATGCAAGGAAGTAACGATAAGTTTAAGGTACTTATCTACAAACGTTGGGTGCAGACCTATGCGATAGGGTACGACTTTTGGTACACTGACAAATATGATTTATTCGCATTTGCTTTTAAAAATGACAAATTATACTTTTGGGGAAATTTGGATGACTTCAAAAGAGCGGATGATGATGTTGCTAACGGGTTAGGTGCTTTAATTTCTGAAACTTGGATTAAACATTAAGGGAAAAATTATGAAAAACAAATTATGTATTAATCTATTTTTGGTAATTACTACGGTCTTTATGTCGTCATGCGGTAATAAATTTATCGGAGCAAACGATTTTGCACGACTAAAAAAAGGAATGGATTTTTCGAAAGAATTGACAGTGGACTCTGATATGATTCCTATATTTGAATTTGAATTCGATAATCAAAAATATCAGTGTCAAGTATTGCCGGTTACGAATTATTTTCATAAAGAATTCACTACTCCGCAAGAGCAGAAATATAATGGCGGTCGCTCTGAGAAAACTACTTATTTCAGAGATTTTTATTTTCTGATTACTAAAAACAGCAAGCTCTTTAACTGGGGTTATTTATATGAATTCAAAAATGACCCTTCCAATAAAGGAAGTCAATTTGGTTTGGCTTTGGAAGCCGGTTATAAAAACTATTTACAAAAGAAAGGCATAGAATATGTACGGTAAATTTATTAAATCAAGTATAATTCTACTTTCGTTTATAGGATTGGCTTCTTGTCAAACATTTATTACTGAAAGTAATTTACGGCTATCGAAGGGCACAACACTTCAGGCATTTAAAACGGAAGATGTAGATTATGACAAGGTTGTCTCTCTACCAAAGTTAAGTGCAAAGAACAAAAATAAATATGAAGTTTATATGACCACAATTAGAGGTGCCGTTTTTAAAGAGGTATATTATTATGCTTTTGAAAATGATAAACTTATCTATTGGGGTTATCCTTATCAATTCTCAAGAAGCAATAATCCTCTTCTGGAAGATATTGGCATCGAGGCATTCGAGTATTCTAAAAAAGAATATGATTTGAATGAATAAATAGAGTTTGTATGCTATAAAAAAGGTAAGTCAATTGACTTACCTTTTTTATATATCCATTCTTAGACGTAATCAGATAAAAACTTACTTACAAATAAGCACTCTCTGCCTCAACAAAGCTATCGATTTAAGCCCCAACATACCAATCATTCATTTCACTCTGCTGAATCGCATCCGCTACTATACTCAAACCGAAAATTGACAGTAAAAGAGTGATCAACGGGAGACTGGAGTTTACATTAAAACCGTTTGCACTTTGAATCGCATTTATTGATTCTGCCATCTTGTACTTGGTATAAATATAATAGATACCACAGGTTATAATCGAAATAAAGAAAACCGCCCAAAAATTGTATTCTCCCCTTCTAAGCCAAGCATTGATACATTCCATTGTTTATACTGCCAATAAAGACCATAAATTCCACATGTAATTACTGTGAAAATAATACTCATAACAATATCACGACGACCTTCTTCTACAGGGTAAGGATATGTTGTCATAATTGATTCTATAGAATATAAAAAGTGAAAGAACACATTTTGTGCTTTCAGTTAACTTACGTATTTCTTTTCCTACTACACAAAGATTTTTTTATGAATATGTATGAAGTATCCAAAAACTACTATTTCATCACTCTTTGATTGGGTAAAATACAAATTCATTCATAAAAACCTGCTTTTTTTGAAATCTTTTTTTAGTCATTTTATGTGTAAAATATGACATCACGGTCATCTTCATTCAAATTATCTTAATTTTGTAATAAAACAAGGTGAAAGTACTAACTGTTTTTGAAACCTTCTATAGATAGGAACCCAGATGTCCGAAATGTACAAAAAGAAAATTAACCGTGAGGAAGCACTTAAGTATCACTCTTCAGGACGAAAAGGAAAGATTGAAGTTATCCCATCAAAACCTTGTGATACACAATATGAACTGTCACTTGCTTACTCTCCTGGGGTTGCAGAACCATGTCGTGACATTGCAGAAAATGAAGAATTAGTCTATGAATATACTGCAAAAGGAAACCTTGTTGGCGTTATTTCCAATGGAACTGCAGTTCTCGGCTTGGGCAACATAGGAGCATCAGCAAGTAAACCTGTGATGGAGGGAAAAGGTGTTCTCTTCAAAAAGTTTGCCGATATAGATGTTTTCGATATTGAAGTGAAAACCCTGGATGCAGAAGAGTTTATCAACGCTGTTGCCAATCTTGAGCCGACCTTTGGCGGCATAAACTTGGAAGATATTAAAGCACCCGAATGTTTCTATATAGAAAAAGAGCTACAACGCAGGATGCAAATTCCCGTATTTCACGATGACCAGCACGGGACTGCCATCATTAGCGGTGCAGCACTCTTGAATGCGTGCGAGGTACAGGGCAAAAAACTGGCTGATATTACTGTGGTCGTGAGCGGTGCCGGTGCTTCTGCTATTGCATGTAGTTTGTTCTATATAAAACTTGGTGTAAAACGGGAAAATATGTTCCTGTGTGATAGGAAAGGGCTGGTTTACAAAGGTCGCACTGAGGATATGTCAGAACAAAAACTGTTTTTTGCTAACGGTGATGCTCCGGCTACTCTTGCCGAGATGATGCACAAAGCAGATGTGTTTTTGGGTTTAAGTGCGGGCGGACTTGTTACCAAAGAAATGGTCGCCTCAATGCCGCCAAATCCAATTGTCTTTGCACTTGCCAACCCCGACCCCGAAATATCCTATACTGATGCTATTGTAGTTCGTAATGATATTATTGTAGCAACAGGCAGAAGCGACTACCCTAATCAGGTAAATAATGTATTGGGATTTCCATATATTTTTAGAGGAGCACTTGATGTAAGGGCAAAAGCAATCAATGACGAAATGAAACTTGCTGCAGCATACTCTTTGGCATCACTCGCCAAACAAGAAGTGCCTGAATCGGTAGCACGAGCTTATGGTGGTGAGGAAACCAGTTTCGGCAGGGGGTACATTATCCCTAAAGCATTAGACCCGCGTGTTCTGTTGACTGTTCCTCCGGCGGTTGCCAAAGCAGCCATTGAATCCGGAGTAGCAAGAAAACTCGATTTTAACATAGAAGAATATAAAACCCACTTACAATCTCAACAAGGGAATGCAAAACGTTTCAAAGTAAATATTACGACTGCTGTCCAAAGGAGGGCTGTAAAGAAAAGGATTATTTTAACAGAAGGAGAAGAGCCGAAGGCACTCAGAGCAGCAGAAATTATTTTGGAGGACGGTATTGCAAATCCTATTCTTCTCGGGGGACAAGCTCGAATGAAAAGTGTTGCGGACTCAATTGGCATTGACCTTTCAAAATTTGAAACAATTGACATTTATTACTCGGATAAAAGCGAAGAATATGCCAATATTCTTACTAATAAACGCCAACGGCGCGGAATGACCCTCGGCGAAGCTCGTAAACTTGTCATGCGTCGCAATTATTTCGGGGCGTTGATGGTTGAGGCTGGGGATGCCGATGGTCTTCTCTCCGGTTTGAATCTTCGGTATGATGAAACAATTCGTCCGGCACTCGAGATTATCGGGACAGATAAGCGATTCTCGCGTGTTGCCGGGATGTATGTTGTAATTACAAAGCGCGGTGATACACTCTTTTTTGCGGATACTACAGTCACACCGAACCCTACAGCCGAACAACTCGCTGACATAGCAATGATTACTGCAGAGGCAGCTGAACGTTTTAAAATTACACCTCGTGTCGCAATGTTATCGTTCAGCGATTTCGGAATGTCGCATGACCCGAGTGTATTGAAAATGAGGGAAGCAATGGAGCTTGTAAAATTAAAACGACCAAATCTTATTATTGACGGAGAAATGCAAGCGGATACGGCAGTATGGGCTGACAAAGCGCGTGAACAGTTTCCGTTCAATTCGATTCAAGGCGATGCTAATGTTCTTATTTTTCCTGATTTGAATGCTGCTAATATTGCTTATAAATTGCTGATTCGTTTAGGTGAAGCAGAAGCGGTAGGACCTATTCTTATCGGGATGAACAAGCCGATTCATATTTTGGAACGTGATGCGGATGTGCAGGATATCGTAAGTATGGCGGCTATTTGTGCGGATGAGGCATTTGAAAAAAAAAAGATTGAACCGGTACTCGTCTAATCTCTACTGTAAAACTTTTAACAAAAAACCGTTCACAAGAACGGTTTTTTGTTTTTTGAATCTGGCTGAATGGGAGTACAATCGAACCCTTAGCGCACTTTTAACAAGGAGAACCCTCACTTCAATTCTTCGGTAAATACTACAAGCAAGAAGGATATCTCTCAATAATTCTAATTCCCACTATCACTTTTTTGTTTTATTGATGCAAAAACAACTTTACGATTCATTTTCTTAAATCTTACTATTTGAACAAAATTTATACCTTTAACGAGCCTCGAAAACCTCTCGCTGCGTAGTAAGATTCTGTACCGTTGTGATAAAGGAATACAGAATTGTAACGGCGATCACAAAAAAGTGCACCGCCGAGTTTTCTAATCTCATCGGGTGTTACCACCCAACTTGATGTTTTTGTATCGAAATTTCCAAGTTTCTGCAACTCCCTGTATTGCTCTTCTGTTAAAAGCTCAATATTCATATCAGATGCCATTGTAGTAGCACTGTTTTCCGGTTTATGTTCTTTCCTTGACTCCAGAGCTTCATGGTCATAACAAAGGCTTCTGCGACCTTTAGGGCTCTCTGCCGAACAATCATAAAAAATGTATTCGTCGGTCTTTTTATCATAACCGACAACATCCGGTTCACCGCCGGTTTCTTCCATTTTACCCAGAGACCACAATTTTGTATCGTTAGCTATCAGTTTTGCCTGTACTTTATCCCATTCAAGACCTTTATGCCTGCTCATGTTTTTCTCAAACCTAACTTTTAACGTTTTGAGTAATTCTTCAAGTCGCTCAGGTGACAATTTCTTTTTATTGCTGATATTGTTACTCATATTTTTATATTAACTATTGAATAAGTGTGTTAAGCAGGTAAATACAAATGTTTCAAAACCCATTAACTGATGCTTCAATCATCATATCAGTAAGCTTCTCTACTGTTGCATGGGATTCATTTGCCAAAGGTTTTTCGATGACATTTTATTCTTCAATTGTTGAACGGTTCATACCATTATTCTATCTTATTCAAAATCCAGTTGGTCAAGAATTTCTCGTTTACTATAGTCCATGAATGGCAATTACGGTTTCCATTAGATTCAAACCCCTTACCGGTTGTAGTAATCAAATCTATGGTAGTGCTGCCTAGCTCTTTCATTTTGACTACCAATGCTGCTATATCATAAGAATTCATATCATAGTATGAGGATCCTCTCTCTTTAATCCACCAATCTATATCAGGTTCGTGAAATAGAATAACATTGACATTCTTTAAAAATTTAGCATTACCTCCTAAGCTGTCACTATGAGAAAACACTGAAACTTTTAAATATTTTTCGGGGGAATCAGTTGGCGATCCTCCCATCTTTTCCGGGAATACTTTAGACATAAGCTCTGCTTCCCAAAGCATTCCTGCTTTAAAGTTATGCTTGTGTCTCTTTACAGAGTTATAGAATCGTTCCAAATCTAATGGAGGATCAACTGCAAAAACACCTTTGATTTTTATACCAAATTTTGATCTTCCTTGCTCACAGAACTGTGCGTATTTCAATGCCCTTGTTCCACTTGATGATATGCCGCCAATAAATATTGCATTCCTCGGAATATTGTATTTCTGAACAACCTCCGACACCATTCTGTCAAGGAGATTAATTGTGCTGTCGTTATAAAAAAACTCAGGGAAGAAACTGGATGAAACAGTGTAAACAACCACAAGCCCACTGTCAGAGCACAACTTGTTGAATTTATAGGGTGATTTTTTTGAAGTATCCGGGAGACTGCTATAATCCCGAATTATTACTCCTTTTATTTCCTTTGATGCTGGAAGAACTGTCAGATAACAATTTGATGTACTATCCTTCGCGTTTTTGAATACATATTTGTATTGTTGACTATAACTTTTTGTAATGGTTACAATCAAAAATATGATAAAACACAGTTTCATTTATGTACAATAGTATCGTTTTAAGAAAAATTTGCCTGCGACTTTTACAAATTAATGCAGCTTTATAATCATTGTTCTGTAAGCATATAAGCCGTATTGCTATAATAGTACATGGTTAAAATTTAAATAGTTATTTGAAATTTTCTTTCAATATCGTTTTTTCAATGACCGTGCATACCACCTTCCGACAGGTGTTTGATAATTACAATTAGAAGCAAACACATTAGTCCGATAAGCATATAAGTTACCCACTGTTTTTTAGTTCTCATTTTGCCTTGTGGGTTTATTAATTGGATGTTACTACTTTGTGCCAATTGAATTTTACCCCAAGGTTTGTAAATAGAAATTGTTGTAAGTGCAAGCAAAACCAAAATTGCTGCCCCTGCTTTTGCTATTAGGTCAATGATTTGTCCTGCGTGTTGCAAATTTGAAAACGAAGAGTCGGTCGCAACATCCGCTAAGTAACTTATTGGCTGAATATGAAGTAATAAAAGCACAGTAGAAGCTACAGTTAAAAATAGTTTTACTACAATCCAATAGTACTTGAACAAACCCCATTTTGTCCCGACTGCCTGAACAACACCGGTTAATAACGATGTCAAGCAGAATGGAACTATTACCAACCAAGCACTCAATTTCATTGCAATGAGTGAGGAGCGGGCTAACTGATTATCTTGACTTGTCAAACCGGTGATGGCAAGGACTAAGAATACTGTTACTGATCCAAGCCAACCTACAGAAAAAGTGATGTGAGATGTCAGAAACGCTTTACTTAGACGAGGTGTCATTGCCATGGTTTTTATTTTTAGTTAAAATTAATGATTATATGTTTTATATTTTGCTCAGATGTCCTGATGTCCTAAAGCTACCCTAACTGTTAGGAACTTTGGGGTATGATGTCAATTTTTAGACGACTCTTGATATGCTACCTACAAATCAAATTTAACAAAAAGTTTCATACTAAGCACTTCACTCACCATTATTTCATACACTTGTTTGATTTATGAGCTTTTCTCTTACTGTTTTGAAGTTTATACTTTTATAACTTCAGAGCGTCTATTGCTTACCTGAAATGATTTTTCTATCTTCAGGTCTGAAATACCATGATACTATTGTCAGGATGAGAAGTAACAAAGCGGGTAATATTTCAACCATCGGACTACCTGTAGCGAAATGTGAAAATACCGCTCCCGTCATAACAAGACAGGATACCCCAACTGTGAAATACCCCATGTTCCCGGCGGTGCCAAGGCACCTTCTGACTTAACTTTTAATAACTGTACCAAACCGGTGGAAACCATCCCTAATGCAAGCCAGAGAGTAGAAATCCAATAGATAATTTTATTTCTCTTTGTCATACTGTTTTTTACCTTAATTTGTTTACGATGTCTTGTAATCTGTTATGTGCCATGTTTATGCCTTGAGCAAAAGGTAGCTGTAGTATTTGATCCCTATTTTCGACTGATCTATAGACAATGTGCATAATGAGTTTGCTGGTGCCCTCTTTGAGTTTTTCAAATTCTAAGAACTCAAGCTGAATGCCAAAGGGTGTATTCTCCATTTCAAATGTCCTTGTGATTTTCAGGTTCGGGCTAAACTCGTGGATTGTTCCGTTGAATCCGTATTTGTTTCCTTTTGTATCAGTCGTTTCAAATTGATAACTGCCGTGCTTTTTATTTTCGAGTTTCAGCACTTTCGTTCCCATCCATTGTTCCACAATTTCCGCCTCAACATACGCTTTAAAAAGTAATTCCACCGGCAAGTCAAATTCCCTTGTAATTACTAACTCCTGTTTGCCGTCTTCGGCATTGATCTTTGTTTTTTGTTCCATAGTATTCTACGTAATTGATTTATAATTTTTCATTATAGTTTCCAATTTATTAAACCTGTCATCCCACATTGTACGGAACGGTTCAATAAAGTCGGCTACTTCTTTCATTTTTTTTGCATTGATATGATAATAAATTTCTCTTCCGTTTTGCTCTTGTTCAAGTAATTCACACTCAGTGAGTATTTGCAAATGTTTTGAAACTGTCGGTCTTGCTGTATCAAAGTTGGAAGCTATTACACCTGCTGTCATGGATTGTGAAGCTACCAACAGAAGGATTGCCCTTCTTGTCGGGTCAGCTATGGCTTGAAATACGTCTCGTCTTAAATTCATGTAGTATTTTTAAAATTCATTGCGAAGCTATTTGGCTACAAATATAAGCGTAGTTATTTAACTACGCAAATTTTTTTTGATTTTTTACTGAATTTACATTTGAGAACGGAAAGAGATAAAAAAGACAAATGAAATTTGGGAGGAGTATTTGAGGCTTGGTAGGATCAATAGGAAGCTGGGTCTAAGCTGTCATTTCAAAATCGCTTTTTGAATACTGTGCTATTCACTAAAATAAAAAAAGACGCTGAATATCAGCGTCTTTTTAATTGCGGGACCGACGAGACTCGAACTCGCGACCTCCTGCGTGACAGGCAGGCGCTCTAACCAAGCTGAGCTACGATCCCACTATTGTCAAATTTTTATTTCTATCTTATCTTAGCGCGTGGACTTGAGGGGGATCGAACCCCTGACCTCGTGAATGCCATTCAAGCGCTCTCCCAACTGAGCTACAAGCCCTAGTCTTTAATTTGGGGAACGCAAAAATACGAGAATATCACCGTTTCCGCAAAAAATATTTTTATTAAGGTGTTTTTTCTCGATTAGATTTTAGATTTTTTAGGGATTTCTTGTTCAGCTGCAGCAAGCCACTCATCTTTATACTTTATTAAGTATGCCTTTGCTGCATCATATTCATTAGGAATATACCCTTCCAAAATTGCTTCTTCTATTGCATTTTTAATAAAACCTACTGTTCGCGAAGGCTGGAGATTACAAAATTCCATGATTTCTTCACCGCGTACTGGAGATTGAAATGCCCTTAATTGGTCTCTTTCCTGCACATCCATGATTTTTTTGAAGACAACATCGTAATTCCGTAAATATTTTTCTGCTCTTTTAGGATTTTTGGTCGTAATATCTGCACGGCATAATGTAAAAAGGTCTTCAAGAGCATCTCCTGCTGCCACTGCAAGCCGACGAACAGCTGAATCGGTAACTTCTTCGTCAATGAGGATCATCGGACGTTGGTGAAGCCGCACGAGCTTTTCTACATAAGGAAGATTCTCCATCGGCAATTTCAATCTTCGGAAAATGGATTGTTGCCATCTTGCCCCGATTTCCTCATGTCCATGAAATGACCAGCCGATACCCTGCAAAAACCGTTTTGTTTTCGGTTTGGCAATATCGTGCATGAGTGTTGCGAATCTTAGCCAAAGATTATCAGATACAACTGCTAGATTATCCAACACTTGAAGAGTATGATAAAAAACATCCTTGTGGGCATATTCCTGTTCACCGATTTGTACAAGGTCGATACCGGCCAAACGATCCACTTCGGGAAATATATACTTCAAGAGACCTGTTTCATAGAGAGTAATTAACCCAATGCTTGGTTTAGGTGCAGCAAGCATTTTCAGAAATTCATCAGTAATACGTTCCTGTGAAATTATGGTGATTCTGTCTGCCATTTGCTTCATCGCTTCTTTTATTTCAGGCATTAGGGTAAATCCGAGCCGCGCAGCAAATCTGGCTGCACGCATCATCCTGAGCGGATCATCACTAAATGTTACCATCGGGTCAAGTGGGGTTCTGAGTATTTTTCGCTCCAAATCCTCTTGCCCTCTGAAAATATCAATCAATTTACCAAAAGAAGTTGAGTTAAGCGAAACAGCCATAGCATTGATGGTAAAATCACGTCTGCGCAGATCATCTTCAAGTGTTCCTTCACTCACAATCGGCTTTCGAGAGTGCGACAGATATTCTTCTTTTCGTGTACCCACAAATTCAAGTTTGTAATCACCTACAGGGACTAATGCCGTTCGGAATCGTTCATAAACAACAGCTTTGGATGAAAAGTAATGAGCTACGATTTCAGCAAAATTTAAGGAATCACCTACAACAGTACAATCGATGTCATGTACTTCTCTCCCCATAAAATAATCACGCACCCATCCACCGACGGCATAGAGCTCTATACTTCTTTCATCAGCGATTTTACCCAATGTGCGTAGCATCACCTCGTGTATTTCGAGCGTTTTTTCCATTATTTCTTTTTATTCATTCCCTGTTTATCATAAAAAAAGGACTGCGCGTCTTGCCGCAATCCTTCTTATTTCCAAACGTATCAGATGAAATTACCCGATATACCGCTCCACATCCTTCACACGTCTGAATCCTACAGAACCCTTATCCCGACGTTCAATAGCCTTCAAAGCAGAAGCATATATTTCTTTCCATGTCAAGCCGAATTTTATCATCAATTCGTCAGGGTCACCGCTACCGCCAAAACTATCCTTTACACCCACAAACTCAATCGGAACCGGAGCGTTCTTTGCAATTACTTCTGCAACTGCTCCCCCCAAACCGCCATGAACCTGATGTTCTTCAGCAGTAACAATTGCACCGCATTCGCGAGCTGCTGTTACTGTAGTTTCTACATCGAACGGTTTGATAGACGGATTGTTGATTACGCGAGCCTGAATTCCTTTTTTAGCTAATTCTTGAGCTGCAAGCAAACACTCCCACACGAGAGCACCACATGCAATCAAAGCAACATCATTACCTTCACGAAGCACATGTGCTTTTCCTATTTCAAAAGGAGTTGCATCTGTTGTATAAAGCGGTACAGGAGAGCGTCCAAAACGGATATAAGCCGGACCAACCATCTCGCCCATAGCAATCGTTGCTTTTTTTGCTTCAAGATAATCGCAGGGTACAAGCATTGTCATGTGCGGCAATGTCCTAAGATAGGCAACTTCCTCGAGTACTTGGTGTGTAGCTCCATCCGGTCCTACACTGATTCCTGCATGACCTCCTCCTATTTTCACATTCGCCTCGTTATAGCAGCAAGAAATACGAATTTGATCAGCATTACGTAAAGCGCAGAATGCACCATAACTTGCAAAGAACGGCACTTTGCCTGAAAGAGCAAGTCCGGCAGCTATAGTCGTAGCATTTTGCTCTGCAATTCCAATTGAAAAGAATCTTTCCGGGAATTTTTCCTTGAAAAGGGAAGTCATAACTGATCCTGTTATATCACCTCCGAGTACAACCACATTTTCGTTTCGCTCGCCAAGTACAACCAACGCTTCACCAAATCCGTGTCTTGTGGGTTTTGAACCCAATAATGTATATTCTTCCATTGTATATAGTAATTATTAAATACTTTATTTTGCTTTTTTAAGGAGTCCTTCTATATTCACTTTTTCCAATAGTTGTCCAATATCTCCAAAACTTTCTGGAATATTGACTGCTTCTATATCAATCCCAAATCTCCCGCCAACCAATGCAGCAACTATACCGCTGTTATTATTTGGATTAAATGTTTTAAATCCCACACCATCGGGAAGTCTGATTTTCTCAATTCTAATACCAATCTCAGTGTGCGGCATTTCGTACCCTTTTGTATTAAGTATTGCACTTCCTCCGTAGTCTGTAATTGAAATTATAATAGAACCTTTTGGCGGTATGGAAAATTGTCTCCGTGCCAATGTTACCATATATCCGTCTCTTTCAGACTTCATTACTGAAGCAGGGTAACCGGCCTCTACTAATTTCTCTGGTAAAAACTCTACGAGGGCTTTTGCAGGCAAAGGATTTTTTTTAGTGAGTTTAAGATTCTCAAAATCTTTACTTACATTTTCCTCGGCTTCTAATGCAGGTTTGGTTTGCTGTTGATCTTGCGTAGGCAAGGGTGTTGTTCCTTGTTTTACGGGTATTTGCTGCTGGGGATCTTTGCACCCTATACACATAATAATCCCGGCTGAGATAAGAATATGTTGTATAAACGTTCTCACTTATGCTAATTCCCCAAGTGCTTGTTCGGCTTGTTGTTCATTAGGAGGATTGCCGTGCCATTTGAAATTATCTTCCATAAATGAAACTCCGCGTCCCATATATGTCTTTGCAACGATAGCAGTTGGTTTGCCAATTCCGTTTTTGTTGTTTTCAATGAATTTATCAAATGCGCCCATAATTTCATCAAAATTATGTCCGTCAATAACAATTGTTTCAAAACCGAACGCTTCACATTTTTTATCTATCGGATATACATTCATCACCTCGCGGATTCTTCCGTCGATTTGACAATCGTTGTTATCAATGATCCAGCAGAAATTATCAAGTCCGAAATGCGCAGCCGACATTGCAGCTTCCCACACAGAACCTTCTTGTAATTCTCCGTCACCTGTCAGTGAAAACACTCTGCGGTCAGATTTATCGAGTAATTTATCACTCATCGCCATTCCCACTGCGATGGAAATACCCTGACCAAGTGAACCTGATGAAGTTTCGATCCCCGGCAGCCCCATATCGCGCCCCGGATGACCTTGCAAACGGGTATTATATTTCCGTAAGGTGGATAATTCTTGCTTAGGAAAGAAACCTGCGTTTGCCATCGTAGCATACTGCACCGGGCACATGTGCCCTGCACTTAGTACAAATCTGTCGCGCCCTTCCCAATGTGGGTCATTCTTATGATGGCGCATTACACCGCCCATATAGAGTGCTGCAAAAATGTCTGACGAACCAAGAGGACCACCGCTATGACCTGATTTTGCAAGTACAAGCATTTTCATAATATCGCGGCGGATTTCCGTTGCGATTTCGGTCAATTCTTGAGGTGTACGACGTCTGTTTTCGAATGAAATGTCGCTAAATTCTACGTTCATTGTGTTTTCTTTTTGTTAATGATTAACTCAATATTTGATGGTACATTTATCAGTCTTTAACATTTTGATTTATCAATTCTTCCACTCCTCCAACCAATTCTCAGCTTCATGAATCACCTGATCCAAACATTCTGTCTCGAAAGGAGAGTGCATATTTCCGGCTTTTACGATTTCTAGGAATGTTTTGCTTCCCCCGATTTCGCAGATTCTGATATAGTCCTTGAGTGCCTCATCCATATTCTTACGTGATTTACTCCAGATTTGCAACGCACATATTTGAGCAAGTGCATAATCTATGTAGTAAAACGGCATTTCGTAAATGTGTTTTTGGAATTGCCATACCGTGCCTTCTTCTGCATACGGTAAATCTTCATAAATGCGCCATGGCAAATACTTCAACTCCAATTCATGCCATTTCGCTTTTCTGTCTGCAGGAGTAACTTCAGGGTTTTCATATACCCAATGTTGAAATTCATCCACTGCACAACAGTACGGGAGGAACATCAACGAGCGCAGTAAATGATAGAACTTGAATTTCGATGTTTGTGTGCCAAAGAACTTATCCATCCAATTCCATGTAAGGTATTCCATTCCCATTGAGTGGATTTCACATGCTTCCATAGTCGGGAAAATGTAATCAACTACTTTGTTATTACGGCTTTTATATGCTTGGAAAGCGTGCCCTGCCTCGTGTGTCAACACTTCTACATCATGAGTTGTACCGTTAAAATTCGAGAAAATAAACGGAATTCCGAAAGTAGGGAAATTAGTACAATAACCTCCTACTGCTTTATTCGGACGAGTAACCAAGTCCATCAATTCACGGTCAATCATCATATTGAAGAACTCATCCGTTTGCGGTGAAAGTTCGCTGTACATCTGACGTGCCTGCTCTACAATCCACTCAGGATTTCCTTGTGCAGTAGGGTTCCCCTCGGGAAACTGAAGAATTTCATCCTGAAAATGTAATTCTTTCACACCTAAACGTTCAGCTTGTTTTTTACGCTGTTTGGCGATCAGAGGAACAATTTTTTCGTGAACATAATCGCGGAAACGGGCAACATCTGAAGGGGTGTATTCATTACGTCCCATTTCTACATAACGAAATTCTATAAAATTTTTGAAGCCAAGTTGCTGTGCCATTTTATGGCGAAGCTTTACCATATCATCATATATTTGGTCTAATTCTTCCTTATTTGAAGCGAGAAAATCAAAACGTGCTTGTTGAGCTTTTTTACGTACATCACGGTTCGGGTCAAGAAGTTTACGTTCGAGACGTGAAAGATTGAATGTTTCGCCATCAAGCTCAATTTCTGCAGAAGCAAGGATTCCGTCATACTGCTTTGTGAGTTCAGATTGTTGAATCAGCATCGGCTTGATTTCATTCGAGAATGTTTTGATACCTTGCTCTAAGTTTGAAATAAAAAGTGCTCCCCATTCTTTTTCAATTTCTTTTAAAAAACGTGATGAAAGAATGATTTTTACGAAATTTTGATTCCATTCAGCTATTGTTGGCGAGTTTTCATCACTAAATGCACGCTACGGAGAGCATTCCAATCTCGTATAACATTATTTTGTTCATCTGCCGTAGTTGCAGCAATAAAACGTTTTGTAATGTCTTTGTATGCTGCTTCTATTGTGTCGAGATTTGGACGTTCGTAGGGCAGTTCGGAGAATTTTTGTAAGCCACTTGTCATTTCAGTTTATGATAGTAATAAGAGTAAAAAACAATTCACAATTTAATTCTGTATTTTTGCGGAACTACAAATTTAACAAAACTTTAGCTTCCTTTGAAATTCGAGTTTTCAAACAAACAGAAGAAACCCGGGTTTTATTGATTGTAAAGAGTCTAAAATGTATAATTAACGACAATGGATAGATTTCATCAACATACTGATTTACATAATAGTTCGAATAATAATTTTGATGTATTGTTATGCCTTGACGGTAATTTACCTTTACTAAAAGATTTTTTTGATTTTTTTAAAAATTCACCTGTAATTGCAGCAGATGGAGCTGCTCACAAACTTCAACAAATGAATGTTTCACCAACGTTCATCATTGGCGACCTTGATTCCTTTCACCAACACGGAGAT
This sequence comes from Ignavibacteriota bacterium, assembly GCA_016197185.1. Lineage (GTDB taxonomy): Bacteria > Bacteroidota > Ignavibacteria > Kapaibacteriales > UBA961 > JADJXV01. Next base: position 4,161 of record JACPWH010000018.1, on the reverse strand, counting down.
GCATCTGATTTTCCTGATTCAACTATTCTCCATTTTCCTGACCAAGAATCTAATGATTTTGAGAAGTGTTTGGTTTTCTGCAAGAAACAAGGATATAGCTCTATTTTAGTTTGTGGATTTCACGGAGGATTAACTGAGCATTCCTTGAATAATTGGAGTGTACTTATGCGTCATTCACAAATACTTTCCATTTGTTTGTATGAAAATGGTCGGTATGCAATTCCCCTAAGAGAATCGATTTCATTTTCAGCACAGATAGGAGAAACTATTTCCCTTATTCCACAACCCAAAGCCATTCTGACAACATCCGGTTTACAATGGAATCTTAGAAATGAGCTTTTAGAACTGGGAGTACGTGAAGGAGCAAGAAATTGTGCAGTTGATTCAAATATATCCGTCGAAATTCACGATGGAGAGGTTCTCCTTTTTTGTGATTCACATTTGCCCTTTAAACCTGTGATGCTCTCTTCTCATTCTTCATTATCTTCAATTATTTAAAAATTTTCTTAATGTAAGAGTAAATACAGAGTGTGGAAATGTGGATAACATTGTGGAAAAGAATGAATAAACCTAAAAATTATAGTATGTTAAGATAAATATTTATCTTGTTGATACTGTGGAAAGAATTGTTAATAAGTTTTAAGTTTTCAACCATTGTGTGGAAAGAAATATTTTTATTCACGTTCTGCATTTTGTGTTCACGGTAAATTAAACCCTTTCCACGTAAAAATGTTAATTTGTGGACAATATTGTGGATAACTTTAACAGATATTCTATCTTCTTTGTAATCAGACAGTTATTTTATGGAAATGCAACAACACCAAGTTTTACAGGTCGTTTTGCCCCTGTAACGGATGGTATATTCCCTGTTAATCCTCCGAGTGTTCGGTAAGCAAGATATGCGAAGCAAACAGCTTCCTTAGCATCCGATGGGATGCCGATTGCATCAGCAGTGGTTATTTGTGCAATAGGTAATTCATTTTGAAGCAAGGACATCAATGTTCTATTGTGAATTCCTCCTCCTGATGCAATTATTTTGGAAGTTGGGCTGGCAAATAAACGGATATTTTCGGCAATTGACCATGCTGTAAATTCAGTAATCGTCCTTAGTATATCTTCGGTGGGGATAGACGGTTGGAATGTTGTTCGAATACGCTTTTCTAACCAAGTTGAGTTAAATTCTTCTCGTCCGGTGGATTTTGGAGGGGTTTTCGTAATAAAGGTATGTTGTTTTAATTGCTCAAGCATAGCTTTGATTGTCCGTCCGGCTTCTGCTATTGATCCTTTTGAATCGAACTGCTTACCAAAAAACATACGTGCTGCAGCATCAATAAGTACATTTCCAGGTCCAGTATCAAAGGCACGAATTTCATCTTTGCTTCCTATAGGAGGCAATAGTGTTATATTTGCAATACCTCCGATGTTTAATGCAATAACGTTATGGTGCTCTTCCCGTAAAAAGGTTGAGTCAAAAATAGGAACTAACGGCGCACCTTGACCTCCTACTGCAACGTCTGCCGAGCGGAAGTCTCCAACAACAGGAGCATCGAGAACATTTGCAAGAACGGAGGGGGAGCCAAGTTGGAGCGTAGAACCGAAGTTAAGACCGAATTTTTTCTTAGCACGTGGAGCATGCCACACAGTTTGACCGTGAAATCCTATTCCGTCTAATGAATCGGTTGAAATTCCTGCAATCTCGCACGCTTTTTGCGTTGCTGAAGCATGTAATTCAGAAAGGGCAGTATGAAGCCAACTTACCTCAGCAATTGTACTTTTCTTTTCGATAAGCCGAGTTATTTCGTCACGAATTTCATTTGAATAGGGAACGGTAAGCTGAGATTTTAGAATAAAGCTGTGTTTTCCGTCGCGATCTGCAAATTCAACGATTGCTGCATCAATGCCGTCGAGTGAGGTTCCCGACATTAAACCACACATAATTCTTGGTATAGAAAACCATTCTGTTTGTTGATATTTCATTGTATTAAATCATTTAATAGTATGCATATAGATTTTCGCGGTGTTTCTGTCCAATTCGACGTTATTCCCGCACTTTCGAACATAACCGCAGTACTTCCTGACGGACAAACTACCTTATTGGTGGGTCCGACAGGTGCTGGGAAAACTACACTTCTCAGACTGCTATTCGCTGATATTTTTCCTCATACCGGTTCGGTCTTCCTTAACGGACAAAATACAGCTATTATGAAGCCTCATCAAAAACGCTCATTCTTACAAAAAACAGGAATTGTTTTTCAAGATTGTAAATTGTTACCGCATTCAACGGTTTACGAAAATGTTCTTTACCCCCTAATTATTAATGAATTTCCCAAAAATGAAATTGATCATAAGTGTTTAGAAATCCTTTTAGATACAGGAATAAGTCATTTGAGAGACAAATACCCGCATCAGCTTTCAGGTGGGGAGAAACATTTAGTTGCCTTGTCAAGAGCGATTATCCACAAACCGGAGTTCTTGATTGCAGATGAGCCTACAGGAAATTTGGATGCAGATTCGACACTGGAAGTTGCCACAGTACTGCAAAATCAAATAAATAAAGGAGTTACTGTGGTTATATCAACTCATAGCTCTGAGCTAATAGCCTGTTTTCCTAAAGCAACACGATTAGAAATGTCCGAAGGCAAAATTACGAAAGTTATTCCACCGATTACGAAAACAATTTCATAAGGTAGTCTTAGAATGATAACAGGAAATGATTTTCCGCGAATAGCATTGATAGGTTACGGTTCTATGGGCAAGGAGATTGAAAGAATTGCCCATAAGAAAGGAATTACTATTTCAAATATTTTTGATATTGATAATCCACTATCATTATCATCTCCCGATAATTTCGATGTTGCTATAGATTTTTCGACTCCTGCATCAATCATTGAAAATGTTCGCCTCGTTTCAAAGCTCCAAAAAGATATTGTTATCGGAACAACAGGTTGGAACGATCAATTTCAAGAAGTAGTACAGCATATTGAAAATAATAGTGTTGGTGCAATTTATGGATCAAATTATTCAATTGGGATGCAAATGTTCTTTAGGGTTGTTCGTCAGGCATCAATGTTAATCAATACAGTTGATGAGTATGATATATTCCTTCATGAGATTCATCACAAGCGGAAGATTGACAGTCCAAGTGGAACTGCATTATCTCTTGCTGATATAATTCTGGAAGAAATTGAAAGAAAGCAGATAATAGTTTCTGAGACGCTTCACAGTAAAATTAATGAAAATGAATTGCATATCAGTTCAGTTCGCGGCGGAGAAATTACAGGAACACACACTGTATATGTAGATTCTCAAGCTGATACAATTGAATTGACTCATCGTGCAAAAAACAGAGGTGGGTTTGCTCTTGGTGCTTTAGAGGCTGCCGGGTGGATTTGGAAGAAAAAAGGGGTATATGATTTTACTTCCGTTTTTACGGAAATACTTGAAAAGTAATATCAGTAAGTAATTATATGAAATTTAAACATATTTGTGTTAGTATATTAATCGCTGCATTTGCTTCGATTCAATTTGTACCTGCCGGTGAAAGTGCAAATGAAAAATACACTGACCTAATTCTAAACGACACTATTTATCCTGCAGAAATTGAGATAAAACCACAGATAATTCAATTGGATTTTTATCCTAATGAGTTTATAACAAAAGATATTACACTGCTAAACAGGGGAGGGCAGACTCTTGAAATTAAAAAGACTAAGGCATCTTGTTACTGTGCAAATGCAGCCGTGATAAATTTCTCTATTCCTCCATTTGGTTTAGGAAAAGTACGTCTTTCCTTTAACACTCAAAAACTTACAGATTCAATCCAGAGAATTGACTATACTATTTGGAGTAATGCTCGCGATTCAGTTTTCACTTTTCCTGTCTATCTCCGCCGAGTTGAAAGAGATTCTTCAATACAAACCATTAATCACCTTAACGTTCTATAACATTAGAAGGTTACATCAGCACCTGCAGTAAATATATTAAACTTACTGATATTGTAATCAAGGAATATTGTCACAGGACCGATTGGTTTCGCTACACCGATAATAAACTTAACATTTTTATCCGATAAAGCGTATTCGACAGTTTGCGGTTTTGTATCTCCTGGATACCCTTCTTCCACTTTTGGCACTTCCGGGGGCAAAACCAAACGCAATAAAC
>JACPWH010000017.1 GCA_016197185.1 Ignavibacteriota bacterium | reverse complement strand
CTCTTTTTTACCTGCTTTACCAACCACCCCTGACCCTCCTAACGAGGGGAATTTATGACTATATACAACTGCCAAAACGAAATCCCCCTCCCATGGAGGAGTGTCCGAAGGACGGGGTGGCTCTTTTTTACCTGCTTGACCAACCTCCCCTGCCCCTCCTAAGGAGGGGAATTTAAGACTATATACAACGCCCAAAACGTAATTCCCTTCCCATGGAGGGGTGTCCCAAGGACGGGGTGGCTCTTTTTTACCTGCCTGACCAACCACCCCTGCCCCTCCTAAGGAGGGGAATTTAAGACTATATACAACGCCCAAAACGAAATTCCCCTCCCATGGAGGGGTGTCCGAAGGACGGGGTGGTTTCTTATTATCGTTAAGATGGATACCATTGCTATTACTATTAAGCCCCAAAGGGGCAAAGGATGTATTTCTTTTAAATATAAATTACGGAATTTTTATTTGCTTGTGATTATACTAATTATTGATTTTTACATAAAAGTACAACAGCTACTTTAGCTTCAAATAAAAGCTCAAAGTAGCTGTTGTTTCATACATGACAACCTTTAATTATCTTACTTGATATACATCCATTGCCTTCGCTTTTGCATATTCTACGAAGTCTTTTTCTGTAAGGGGTTTCCCTGTAATTCTTTTGATAATTTCAGCAGGTTTTTGAGAACGCCCGTATTGATGAATATTTTCGCGTAGCCATTCACGAATAGGCATTAAATCGCCATTTGCAATCTTAGAGCGTACATCAGGCATTTGTGTTTGCAGTACATTCCATTCCATTGCTGCATACAGTTTGCCGAGTGTATATCCCGGGAAATACCCAAATCCGCCGAAAGACCAATGAATATCTTGCAGGCATCCTTCTGCATCATTTTTTGGAACTTGCCCAAGATTCCGGCGCATCTTCTCATTCCAAATTTCGGGAATATCTTTTAAATCAATCGTTTGGTTTATCATTTCCCGCTCAAGTTCATAGCGGAGAATGATGTGCATATTATAGGTCACTTCATCAGCTTCGGTACGGATAAGAGATGGCTTGATAGTATTCACTGCCCGGTAATAATCTCTCGGAGTATATTTTGCTACAGACTCACCAAATATTTCCTTAAATTTCGGTAGGGCAAATGTCCAGAACTCCTCAGTTCTTGTAATAACTGTTTCCCACAGCAACGATTGTGATTCATGCATTCCGATAGATGCGCCATCAGCAGCAAATGTCCTTGCATATTTAGCAGCAAACCCTTGTTCGTAGAGACCGTGACCTGTTTCGTGAATAACACCGTAAAGACATGAATGGAGGTCATTTTCGTTAATTCTTGTGGTAAGACGTACATCATACTGTGAAAACGAAGTGCAAAATGGATGAGTAGAGAGGTCAATACGTCCGTTATTGAAATCAAATCCCATTTTACCCGAAATATATTTTGAAAACTCCATCTGTTTTTCTTTTGAGAAACTACCTTGCATTGGTGCATCAGATACTTTATCCAAATTTGGAGCAATAGCTGTTAAAATTTCTGCAGTAGCAGTGCGTAGATTATCAAAGACAGGGTTTAATTGAGTCACCGTCATTCCGGGTTCAAAAAGGTTAAGAAGAGCGTCATAACGATTTTCAACATATCCATAGCGTTCAGCAGCTTCAATTTTCAAGTTTACCAATTCTGTAAGTACCGGCTGAAATTTGGCATAATTTTTCTCGGTACGTGCATGTTTCCAAGTATCTTGAGCTAATGCTTGCGCCCGCGAAGTTCGTCTTACCAAATCCTCGGGAAGTTTTGATGCCCGTTCAAAATCATGAATGAATAATTTCAAAAGAGGCTCCGAGTCGGCAGTGCCGTTGAGTCCTGATATTTTATCGGCTAAGTGCCGGGAACGTTCGCCTGTAAGGAATTGATGAGCAAGGGTTTCGAGTGTTGAAATTTGTTCTGCCCGGGTTTCTGATGCACCGGAGGGCATATATGTTTCTTGGTCCCAATTCAGAATAGATGCAGCTGCATTAATATCGCTGATTGTATGCATTGTTTGGACTACTTCTTCCAAAATTTTTGATGTTTCCATAAGTTTTTTTATTGATTATATATAGTTTAGTTTATTAGACATCACAAAAATACGAAAGCTATATGGTTTCTATTCTGTTAAATGCGTATAAATCCGTAATTTTGCGTTGAATTATTTATTTTTTCCACTCTTGTTGAGCTATGAACCCACTGAGCGAACGATTACGCAGCCGTCGAGAAGAATTAACTCTCTCTGTAAGAGAGATTTCTGCACGTACTCGTATCCGTCCAAATGTTATCAATGCTCTTGAAGAAGGAAATTTTGATATTCTTCCTCGTGTATATATCACCTCTTTTGTAAAAAATTACGGTGCTCTCTTAGAAATTCCTGATGATGAATTGGATGAGTTGTGGAAAGCTTCCGGTTTGGATGTTCCGAAACAGGACTCATCTAATTTTTCGCTGTCGAATGTTCTGTCTCCTAATAAAGAACCTGTTGCAACACCAGCAACTACATTTATTTCCGGAAATACGATTAAGCCAAAAGATAAAATAAAGCCTGTTCAGGCATCTCCCAAGATTATTAATTTGATAATTTATTCAGCTCTCCTTCTTGGAGTTGCTGCCGTAGCTTATTATTACTTTTTCAAAGAAACACCTAAACCTCCCCGCCAAGCAGGAGAATTAGTACCTGCATCGGATATTCGCGACAGTAACGACGAGGGTGGGCTCTTGAATAAACTGTTTGACGAACCATCGAACGACAGTATCATATTAGAGGCAACAGCCACCGATAGTGTATGGCTTACTATGAATGCCGATGGAACAAAAAGTGATCAATTGCTTATGACACCCGGGATGCAACGTCGCTGGTCAGCCAAAACACAGTTTGTGCTCTCATTAGGAAATGCAGGCGCATTAGATTTGACAAGAAACAATGTTCCTCTCCCCCAACTTGGCAAGAAGGGTACAGCATTACGGTATGTAAAAATTACGGCTAATGAAGTGAGTACTTCCTCTTCACCATACAGAAACATTGATTCTCTTGCCAAGATTGCTGCAATTGATGCAGAAAAGAAATTAGCGGAAGAAAAGAAAAAACAATCAATAATTGATGCTGAGAAAAGGGCAGCGGAAGAAAAGAAGAAACAACAGGCAAAACAAGCTGTTCAACCTCAAGTTAAGCAGGCTCAACCCCAGGTTAAACAAACACAACCTCCTGTTAAACAAATTCAGCAACCCGTAGTTAAACAGGCACAGTCATCCGTTAAACAAACGCAGATACCTGTTAAACAGGCACAAACGCCAATAAAGACTGAAAAGGCAACATCTACTAAGACGGACACACAAAAGGCAACAACCAAAACTACTGTTCCGGCTTCAAACGGTTCATCCAAAAGTAATAAATCTCAACTCTCGAATAGCCATAAACTGATTTTAAAGAACATCAAGAAAGATAAGAAACGTCAACAAGCTGAAAAAAGAAAACAACAATCAATACCTATAACGACAGCTCCCGTCCAACCTGTCTTTAAGTCTCCACGTTAAGTGAACTGCTTTGCTTAATTGTTGAAAGACACACACTATTCAGTATAAATAATCCTGTAAGTAATTAAACCCTTCGATGAGCCCAAGGAAACGTAACTTGTTTGTCGCACTCAGAACCTGTCGAAACGTCTGAGTACTTGCCATTTTTGAAGCACTAATTTTAAGTTAATTTGGTCAACTACTTATATCCTTTAGAATTAATTAAAGTCCTGTTCTAAGAATATCATGAATACGTATAATTCCTATGCACTTATTCATATCATCCACTACAGGCAAGATACTAATTTGATTCTGACGATTTTCCATCATAGATAACGCCTCACCTAATAAAACACTCTTGCCGACTGTAATCGGATTCCTAACCATAACATCACCAATATTCAAAGTACGTATATCTTCATTCTGTTGTAATATTCTCCTAACATCACCATCAGTAATTATCCCTAACAGGTTATTCTCGCTATCAACAACACACACGCAACCGAGAGACTTCGAGGTACTTTCAATGAGCGCATTCCTAAAATTATCATTTGGCATAACCAATGGCAAAAACTTTCCCGTATGCATAACTTCGCTTACGGTCATTGTAATATTTTTCCCAATCTGTCCCAATGGGTGACGAAATGCAAAATCTTGATTATTGATTTTTTTTAATCTCATCAATACCATAGCCAAAGCATCTCCAATTGCTAATGAAGCGATAGTACTTGCTGTGGGTGCCAAATTTAACGGGCAGGCTTCCTTATCTACCGATCCATCCAATACAATATCCGATACTTTAGCAATAGGTGAATCAATGCTCCCTATTATTGATATTATTGGTAGCTTTCTTTGTTTAAAATAAGGAATAATGCGTATCAATTCTTCAGTAGCACCGCTTTTCGACAATAAGATTACAACATCATTATCACTGATAATACCTATATCTCCGTGCAGTCCTTCAACCGGATGAAGAAAGATTGCCGGAGTTCCTGTGCTGGTCATTGTTGCTGCAATTTTTCTTGCTATTATACCTGACTTACCTATCCCTGAAATTATTACTTTCTCTGCTTTCAGTAATTGATATACGGCATCTTCAAACTGATTACCCAATCGCTCGGAAGCTTTTTTAATTGCAAGAAGCTCTGTTTCAATAACTTCTTTTGCAAACACTATGATTTGATTATGTTCCATTAATTGCTAACCTAAATTTAATTGTAATTGCTTGCCGCCCAATAAATGGAAATGGAGATGAAATACCGTTTGTCCTGCATCCCTGTTGCAATTCATTACTATTCTATACCCCGATTTATCTATATTTTTTAGCACTGCTAACTTTTTAGCAATAAGCAAACAATGCCCAAGTAAATTCATATCTTCTATTGTTGCCTGGTTTAATGTCTCAATTTCTTTTTTAGGAACAATGAGGATATGAATCGGAGCATGAGGCTGAATATCATGAAAAGCTATTGCCAATTCGTCTTCATATTCAATTTTCGCAGGTATTTCACGATTAATAATTTTCGTAAAAATTGATGAAGCCATAGAAGTATTTAATGAGAAATGATGAATCCGTAAAATATAAAAAAGCCCTCCGTTACTATTATATAACAGAGGGCTTTATTGTCATTTCAATGGCATTTGATTACCATTTGAATATATTATCTTGTTAAAGTCACCATACCTGTGAGCACTTGGTTACCTACAGACATACGATAGATATATCTGCCTGCGGCTACGCTGTTACCATTAGTATCGTTACCATTCCATCTTACAGTATTTGCACCGGAAGGTTGCTCGCCATTTACCAATGTAGCGATTGTATTTCCGAATATATCAATTACTTCTAATTTTACAAGAGATTTTTCTTGTAATTGGTATGATATGTCTGTGTATGAAGAGAATGGATTTGGAGAGCTTTGTCCTAAAGCAATTTCAGCTTTACCGTCGAATGTAAATTCGAGAATATCTGAAATTTGTTTACAAGACTCAGTACCGTTCAAATCAACTTGCATCAAGCGATATTGATATGTGTTACCCATAGTAACTTTGTTATCAGTATAGCTATAATTATGTTCGTCGGTTGTTGTTCCATTTCCACCGATAAATATAATTGATGTCCATTCATTTTCTGTTTCAGTGCCACCTATTGCACGACGTTCTACATGGAAACCGCTGTTATTTTCTTCAGAAGCTGTGTGCCAGAAGAGATCCACACCGTTTTGACGTTTTTGACCGTCAAAATAAGTAAGTTCAACAGGAGTTAGACAGTTTTCATCAAACAAAGGAGTTTCTGAATATGTTTTGTCACCAAGATACGGACGCAATAATGGAAGCCATGTACCACGTGAACGTGTTTGATACGAAGAAATACGAGCACCATTTTGATGAGCAAGGTGTCCAAATGCCGGATTACCGATACTTGGCATGAATTGGCTCCATGTACCTGAGAATCTTGTATTTTCATAAGCGAACACATTTCTATTAATCAACTGTTTGAATCCGTTATCAACACGGAAACGTTTGTCAAGATTTAGATGTGTACCGCTCAGTCCGTATGTTCCCGGTGGTAAATCACTATAGTTTGTAATAATTTGACCTACACGAGCTTTTGAAGCACCTAAAGTAAATCCGTCAAATCCTAATTGAGCACATGAAATCCAATACTCTCCAGGCTCGATAACAACAGGGGCATCGAGAAGGTATGTTGTATATTCATCATAGAACAAATCTTTACGAACATCATCATATCCTCTTTGGCGAACTACGGCAATTCCTGAAGGACCTAATTGAATTGGCTTAGCACCTGGTTGACCGCCAGCATCTTTATAGATGGAGAAGGAAATCGGGTCAGGACTTTGATTCAATCCGCCGAACCATGCTTGGAAACCTTTGATAGAATCTTGTCTGATAACAGTAAACTTCATTGCAATTTGACCTGAACCGTTACCTGCTTCAGGACCGAATGCATAACGACCGTCGATAATATCTCCGCCTGAGTGAGGGAACAAACCTTCAGCATATCCGAGCATATTCAAACCTTTTCCTGTGAGCTGACGACCGAGAGCAGCTGCTGCAAAATCAGGAACATCATTTCTTGCTGCCTGTGGGTCATAAGCGAACACAGGTCCATAACGTAACTTATAGATACTGTAGTTAACGTCATTTGTATTATCTAAATCACCACCCTGTACTGATACTCTGCCTTCAATTACATAATTCCCCGGAGGTGATCTTCTTGCATTCCAAGGAGGAACGCTTGAATTGATTTCTTGACCAGGATAGATTGCAGGAAGAGGATATTGATTACAATATACTGCATTTACCTGTTTTGTACCTTCATCAGAATTCAACCATTGCTCTTGATAAATACGTACTTTAACTGTAACTGTAGCTGATGTAACATTAGAGTTATTCACTACCTTGAATCTGATTGGCATTGTTGTTGATTGGCTTGCAGGTGTTACCTCATACGGCCAATCTACTTCAACCAATTCCATTTCAACATCAGGACTTTCCTGTGAGTAGATGAGATGCACGTTGTCAATAAAGAAGTCATCATCATCATCTTTTGGAGACAATGGATCTGTTTGATTATTTGCAGCTCCCACACGTAAACGGAATCTGAAGTTCTTACCGCCGAGGTAAGGAGAATAAATCAATGAATCAGGCAGATAGAAACAGAATTTACTGTATTCCCAATCCTTACCGTCATCATACTTGTTAGCACGTAAACCTTGAGCCGCTGTAAGTGCAGAATCTTTGCTTATTAAATCTCTTGTTCCGGGATTATTTTGAAGGAAACCGCGACGCAAACCACCTGCTCCAAAAAGTGTCAATACAGGATTACCTGAAATCAACTGACCATCACGACGTTTGTGTTTGCTCCATTCAATATCTGTATTCGATTGTTTTGCAATGTTTTCAATTTCATCGTTACTTGGTCGGGCAAACTCAAGATAAAGTTCATCCGGTGCAGCTCCATAGGTATTAACACCGCCCGGAGGGTCATTATAAAGAACTCTTGGTTCAGGACCTACCAACAACGCATCAGACCATCCGCGACCTAAATCACCGTTAGCACTTCCGGTTCTTTCATAAGAGAAAGAAAGCACAGCACCTTTAGTTGGGCGATTAGGTAAATCTCTAATATCAATTGGGAATGAGCGTAGCTCGTCACCTTTTGCAGGTGCAGTCGGTTCATCACCGGTAAGAGTTTTACGGTTCAATCTGATAACAGGAGAATTAACCTTTTGATTTGATTTGTTTGCAGCCGGATATATACCGCGTGGAGGAACAGGATTGTATGTATTTTCCTCACCGTCCGAAACTTCACCGTCGATATTTACCCATTTCAATACTGAAGGCATCGCAGTTCCATCAATAATGTGGAATTGTGTAACATCATCATTGAAACCGTCGCTGTTTAAGAACGACAAACGACGCATAACAAAAATATTTTGTTTTACTGTATCATCGAAAGGCCATTGATCACCTAAACTTCTAAATAATGTATCAACAGGCTCTGCTATAACCAATGCTTTAAGACGTCCGATGTGGAAGTCAACCAATTCATTAGGTTGGAATGCAGGGAAATTAACTCTTACCAAACCATAAGGAGGTATTCCATTTAATGGGCATGAGCCATTTGAATAAGGGAAATTTCCACCGGATGCAGGAGTTGTAAATGATGATCCGCTACCATATTCAACTGTAGCAGTTGTACCGGGGCAGAAACCTTGTAAACAACTCATACCAATCGGTACCGATTCTGAATACGCTGTTTGACCGGTTGCCTGATTGACAATACGGAAACGAGTTCTGAAATTAATATCTTGCTTAGTAAAATTAACACCCGATGGACGCAATGGATTTGCAAGACCGGGACCTTGAATATCATTGGTCATATTTTGGAAAATTGCCACAGGACGAATTGCACCTAACTGTGCATGTCCTGCCAACAATTCAACATTTGCACCTGTAATCGGACGGATATACTGGTCTAAATCAGCAGTTGGATTCAATGCTCTGCCGAGATAAGTCGGTTGACCTACCACACGCAGTACATTCTTCCATTGCTTAAATCGAATCGACAGACCTGTTTGGGGAGTTGAAGCACCCGAACCAACCGGACCTGCAACGTTTACTGTGCTTCCTGTAAAGTCGGCATTTGCCAAATATTGAGTTGATTGAGGATATTGAGCCACATACTCGGATTGAGTAAGATTTGAAGTACATGAAGGATCTTTATAAGCATAGTGGCGTGCATTTCCTCTTACTCCGATTGTAGAGTTCATTCTAAGAAGCGTGTTTGCACCAACAGGAACGTTATTAACAACAACGCTACCTGCTAAACTCGCATAATAAACATAAACAGAACTGTCAGATTCATCCAAAGTTACTTGGAAGTTCAAGAGAACGCGTCTGTCGTCTTTCGAAAATGTTACAGTACCTGCAGGGGTTGTTTTAGAACCCATCAATGAAACATTTTTATAGAAAATAACCAAGCGGCGAGTACCGTCAGGATTATCTGCACGTTTGAACCATACCTGACCTTTATCTGCATCATCCAAGTTTTGGTGCTGAGACAATTGCATATCGTCCCATATCGCTGCAATAATCGGAGCATTAGTCATGTCGGTTGGCACACCTGCCAATGGAGTATTATTAGGATTTCTAATTCCACCTAAAGGAGTTGTCACATTACCATGTGCTACAAATTTATAACCGTAATCGTCTTTAGTACCGGTAGCATTGGCAGGATTACCATCCTGTATTCCGTCTCCAATTTTAGGACGTGCAGGATCTAAATTATCTTCACGGTAAAAGTTATATGCATCTGAGGAACCGGCAGGAATTGTCACTGCGCCGGCAGCATCGTACTCGTAGCGGCGGTTTGAAAGTGCAATCAATCCATTTGTAGATACATAGAAACTGTCGTATTTAACACCGTTAAAAAAGAAGGGGAAGCCGATTTTAATCGGACCTGCAATTGCATTGTCGGTGGAATCATCAACAAGATCACGGTTTGCAAACCACATTTTGCCGTTATCCGCTACATCTTGAGGATCGACAAATTGTTTCGGACCGGAAACGATTCTTTTCCATTTAATTGCTTCAGAAGGGTCTGTATCAGAATCTTTATCTAAATATGCTTTGAAAAGATCAGGACGCCATGCGTCTCCGGCTTCATCATCACTATCTACGATATAATATCCTGTCGAAACCGCAGGCTGATTTTTAGCCGGGCGGTTATTATTGACGGTATTAATCGCTGGAAATGCAGTAAATGGTGCAGGGAAAGAACCTTTTGCAAGATCAGCTTTACGCTGGATCTCCGCTCCTTCATCTTTTCCATTTTCTGCTGCGAATGCTGTGCTTACCACACAAATGGCAATCGCAAAAAGTAGCAGTGTACTCTTCATTGGAATACCTCACGAAGAAAAATGTAACAAAAATATATAATAGAATTATTGAAAATTATCAAAATATCTGAACTGGAATTATGGTAAAAATATTTCTATATTACTATAATATTAACCTTCACATTAAGTGTTGTTTACGCCTTACATGAAAAACTAAAGACTAAGTTCAAAAAAAAATTGCAAACAAACAAGAAAAATTTACAAACCGCTTATTATTTGTTTTGACTGCTCATTCAAAACCAAGGGATAAACGATGTGCTCCTCTTGTAAGACTTTTTCTGAAAGAGTCATCGGCAATTCGTTTTCTTCGATTTTTACTCGAGATTGACATAGTATTTTTCCGGAATCGTACTCATTCTCAACTATATGTACTGACGAACCTGAGATTTGTTCCCTATTTTCTATAACTTTTTTATGAACTCGTAAACCATACATGCCTTTCCCGCCATATTTAGGCAATAATGAGGGGTGAATATTTAGAATTCTATTGGGAAATTTATTGATTAATTCTTCGGGAATTAATTGCAAATAACCAGCCAACGCTATCATCTCAACCTTCATTTTATCTATAGTTTCAATCAGTCTCGATGTTGCATCCGATTGATTTATATAGCTCTTAAAATTTATACATTCCCAAACGACCGAATACTTTTTTGCAATTTCTATTACTCCGGCATCAGGATTATTAGTAATAATTACCACTACTTCAAACGCCGCTTCTTTTTTTAGAGAAAATTTTATTATTGCTTCGGCATTACTTCCCTTACCGGAAGCCATGATTGCCAATCGAATTTTTCGTGTGGTCATGGTTTTATCTTTTAAAACGCCATCCATGCTCCTCAATTTCAAATATCCACGAAGCAAGTTTTCCACCGTCTATTGTTTGAAAATTTTCCCAATAAACTTTAGAATATGTAAACCGGGAACTCGTATCACCTATCGGGATTGCTCCTACATCATCTATGATACGTTGCAAACGAGATTGCCATGCAGCCATATTCTCCGATCGTAAGTCAACCCACCCGTCATAGCACCATTTTTCAACATTTTCGGTACTCGCTTCCAATTCTGATTGTCCGCGATATGGTGGGATTTTAACATCATTTCCCCGTAAATACGACTTACCGTCCGGCATCATAATTACTAATCCGACCGACAACATCTGAGCACGGAGCGTAGCATCCGATTGTATCAGCATCTCTGCTTTTTGGGAAAGTTCAGCAGCAGACATTGAAATAGCTTTTTGGAACGAAAGTGCAATTCGCTTCAGTATATACGCTTCATACAGTAATTTCGATAAACGCGGAGGTCCGAGCATCTCGAATGCAATACTGTCTGCCCCTGTTTCCAGTTCTAATGCTTTCAATTGCTCCAACGCGGAATTTCTTAAAATTCCACCTCGATACGTAGGTCCCATAACCGAAGCATCCAATGCACCGATGACATCCAATCCCGTATTCCCGCCACGAAGCTCGTTAATTGTTACTTCTGCTATTTCTTCAGGGGTAACGAGTTCCATTTGTCCGAGTGCGCTGATTGTTTCGAACTCTGCTCGTGAAAATATCCCGTTTTCACCAGTGTCAATAAAAACAGATTTAAAATTTTCTCCAAAATCCTTAACACCATCCACAGGGTTCAGGGAAAACACGCGGGAACTGAGTTGCATTGCATTTTCAGGCACCATATCTACAAGCGGTATCGGCTTTCCTTTACGAATTACTTCACCATGCCCGATTCTTTTCCATGCAATTGTAGCACTTGGTTTTATTTCTTTTACAAGTGGACCATTCGGAGTACGTGCGGTAAGAAACAACAAAAGTGTTTGTGCTCCTGCGACTGCAGATTTAGCAAGTAGAACACGCGACGGCTGCTCTTCGCTGTGAGTATAGGGAATATTCAATCCCATACCTCCAGTGCCGCTCGTACCGATTTTGATATAGGACGTAGTTCCGGCATCTTTTAAGCCACGATACAATATCTGAATATGCCGGGTGAGTTGAGGTATATAAAGGCTGGCAAGCAAACGTCCCACAGTTTCATTACTTGCACTGCCTGATGAAAGTTCACCTAAAATAGATCGTGAACTCGAGTAAATATCCTGATAAGCTATAGCTGTTGCTGTATTAACACAATCAATAACCGCATCAGCTTTAGTTGATAGAAGAAGAGAGTATAATGCTGAGTTTTGGAGGATAGAATCATCTAATTCATCTATTACATCATGAATTAATCCCATACGGGTCTTTTCATCGCCTAACAGGACTTCACGGGGTGTATCTTTCCATTCGTTCCTTGTGAAAATGTTTCCCCACCATGCTTCAAACATCTCAGGAGGGTATAGTGAGTATTCCTTCCGTAAATCTGCAACAGCTTCTTCAGCTTCAGATTGCTTTAAGGAGGTAATCACTAATTTTTTCGGATTAAACTCCATAAGCTTTCGGCACATAGCTGCACCCACAAGCCCCCACCCGCCTATAACTACAATTGTTGAATCTTTTATCTGCATAAATCTTAATGCCGTCTCTCTGTATTCTTAAGTTATTTTGAGGTGTTTTTGTATAAACACATATACATCAAATTGATTTCTTTCAAGTCGCAAAAATACAAACTTTAATCGGCTTGACAGACCATAAAATTTACTTTTTCAAAAAAGTTTTCCACACTTCTTAATAATTTCATTTTCTAACAATCGTTTCCGTGAATTTTCGGATTGGTTCGCATAAGCTACATTTGAAAAGAAACCCGCTTGACTTATGAAACCCACTTGGCATAAGAATTGCCATCGCCTACTTGAGGGGATAAATTATTCGGTCAATATAAAGTTTGTTCCAAACAAATAACCTTCTTAACTGTACCCTGTTCATTATAGAGCAGGTCAGCGTTTTTGTACTCCCCGCCAAAAAACGCTTAAACAGAAATTTCATTTAATGTCGATTTTCTTTGGGCTTATGCATATTCGTCTCCGTTTTTTGATAATAGAACTTCTTACCGTTTTTATTTGGGTATTGGGATTTTGTCATACTTGGGAAAAGCCCGCGTTGCCCTTCGAGTTGAAAGATTCGATGAGCATATCTGCTCCTGATACAAGTGTTGCAACAATCCTTCGGGTAGGTGATACACTCAAAATAGTTGATAGTACCCGTATTAATACACCCGGCGAGTTGGAATTTATTCTTGACAGACATGCTGTAGGCGATACGGTTATGCTTCGGATTATGGGGTCGATTTCACCCGAACCGTACATTGCCGCAGTTACCGTAAAGAGGTTTTATTCACCGATATATTTTTTATTCACCGTTCTTGGCGCAGGGATGTTATTTGCAATTGCATACCTTGTCCGTATTCAAAGACCGGTTGGTAAGGATGTAGAGATTTTTCATTTATTTTGTTTGGGAATCGGTACTCTGATTATGACAGCCTCCGGTCATTATCCGATGTCATTGGGAATCGGCTATCTTGTTTCTGCTGTTTTTTATACCACCTATACTTTCACACCTGTCCTAATATTAATATTCAGCCGTGTTTTCCCTACTGACAGGCGTTCGGAAACGGTGCAGTTAGAAAGTATCCTTATTAAGGTTGCTGCATCCCTGGCAGGGTTACTTGTAATTTCATTTATCGCAGCTGCAGGAAGCAATTTCCTGACTATTTTCAAGATTCACATTATCCTTTTTAGGATAAGCCAAGTATTATTTGCAGGTGTTATCATTTTGGCAATTGTTAGTTTTTATTTGGCATATCAAACATCTATTCAGGAATCTGATCGTCGGAAAATTTTGTGGATTGCATCAGGCGGTAGTATCACAATGATTCTTTTTATTGGATTATGGCTTTTACCGAGATTCATTACCGGACATCCGGTTTTGCATACCAAAATGCTTTTCTTACTAATGACCGTCCCCCCTATTTCT
>JACPWH010000016.1 GCA_016197185.1 Ignavibacteriota bacterium | reverse complement strand
GGTGGTGGACATAGTCATAGCCACAATGGAAATCTAAATCAGGCTACAAGTGTTTCGTACACTAATTTGAGGTCGGCTGTGGAAAATGAGAATAATAATGGAAATAATAGTGAAGATCCCGATCGATGAGGCTTAGTAGTGCTGTATTTTTGTTTTGATATGTAATTGCATATCAAAATATTATTCACAATTTTTGAGAGTTTTATGGCTACTGTCCGCACTCTTATTTTTTTGTTTTTTGGGTGCATAGCCCTAATTTCAGCATCTGCACAAACACCAAGAGGTATTATCGAGGGCAATGTGACCGACCGTGATACGAAACAGCCGATTCACAAAGCAAAAATTACCGTCCTTAGAACCAAGCGTTCAACCCTTACAGATTCTCTCGGTAATTTTCGGATTGACGGACTTGAACCCGGCATCTATTCAATCGGTGTTTCTGCATTGGAATTCCGCAATATGGTCAAAACGGACATTCGTGTCAGTCCTGCACAAAGTGCAAAATTATCTCTCGAACTGCAAGAATGGGAAATGAAGTCAGGCGATGTAATTGTTTCGGCTACAACTGATAAGTTTTTTGAAAACAGTGAAGATACTCATGTAAGTGCAAACATTCTTTCACAAGAGGAAATCAGGCGCGCCCCGGGCGCAGTGGAGGACGTCAGCAGAATGGTGCAAGGATTGCCGGGTGTTGTTACGGCATCCGATTCACGGAATGATATTATCGCTCGCGGCGGCAGCCCGTCGGAGAATTTTATAATGATTGATGGAATCGAAGTTCCAAATATTAATCATTTTGCTACTCAAGGTGCATCCGGCGGACCGATCGGAATGATTAATGTAGATTTCCTAGAAGACGTGAATTTTAGTGCAGGTGGTTTCGGTGTAAAATACGGCGATCGTCTGTCGTCAATTATGGACATTAAATACCGGGAGGGTGATAAACACGGATTACACGGGAAATTGGACATAGGAGTTGCTGGAGGCGGAATAATTCTCGAAGGACCATTACAAGAAGAGCGCAGTTCTTTCCTGATTTCTGCACGGCGGAGCTATCTTGACCTTGTTGCAGGCGGAGCAGGACTTACTGCCGTCCCAAATTACTGGAATTTCAACGCAAAAGCAACCTATATTTTGAGCCAGCAGCATAAGCTCACATTCATTGGTCTGGGAGGAATAGATGATATTACATTTGATGACTTCAATTCCAAAGATTCTCCATTCTTGAGTGATCGCATTTATAAAGGATGGCAGTCATTGATTGGCATTTCAGACAGTTGGTTGGTAAGCTCCAATTGCTTTCTTCGTACTTCGCTCTCTACTGACAGTTATAATGTGGATTTTGAGCGTGATACAATCGGGCGAATACAAAACTATAACCATGCATTAGAGAGTGAATTTGTATTGCGCTCTGATTTATCCTACCGTTTATCTCCTGACGATTTATTAGAGTTTGGACTCACCGCCCGTAGTATCAAAAATAACAACGAGCTGTATCAAGAAGCAAGAATTGATAAATTTGGAGTAATCCGCCCTGAATTTAAAGTAAATCAAACGACAAATGCCGGCAAGGCAGGATTTTACGGACAATATACACGCTCATTTTTTGGAGTATTGGATGTAACTGCAGGTGTACGGTTAGACTATTTCAGCTATCTCAATTCTCCAACTGCATTATCACCGCGTATTGCGGCAAGCTATCAAGCAACAGATAAAATACGATTGAATGTTTCTACCGGACTTTATATGCAAGCACCGCCATTGTTTTGGCTGGTAGGTGATCCGCGCAATAAAGATGCTGACTTTATTAAAACCACACAGATTGTTGCCGGTATCGAGTATCTCCCGCAAGAAGACATAAAAATTACACTCGAAGCATATTCCAAAGAATACACCGATTATCCGGCAAGTGTGGCAAACCCTCAATATTCCTATTCAAACTCTGGAACGGATTATAATTTTACTAATGAATATATTATTTCAGGAAGCACAGGATATGCACGGGGTCTTGAATTTTTTATTCATAAAAAATTGACAGATCGTTTTTACACAATCACAAGTTACGGTTTTTCTTCAATACGCTTCAAGGGGCTCGACGGTATTGAATATCCCAGCAGTTTCGATTTTCGACATATTCTTACAATAACAGGCGGTTATAAGATTCTCGACAATCTGGATTTGAGTATGAAATTCCGGTATGGTGGCGGACGACCGGTTACACCGTTTGATACGGTGCGCTCGCAACAAGTTGACAAAGGTATCTTTGATTTTACCCGTTTTAACAGTGAACGACTTGACGACTATTTCCGGCTGGATGTGCGGATTGATTACAGAGTTGCTCTTTCAGCAGGAGTCAATATGCTCGTTTTCTTTGATGCACAGAATGCTACGAATCGTGCAAACGTTGAAAATCCTGTATGGAATGAAAAAACAAATAAACCCGACCGCCTTTTACAATGGCAATTTTTACCAATTGGCGGTGTAAAGATAGAGTTTTAAGGAAATTTACAGACGTAACTATAAATCTTTCAACAAAATTTACAGCAAAAAAAAACCACTCAGCAGAGTTAAAGAATCTGCTGAGTGGTTTTTTTAATATCGAAAAGCTACTTTGGATTTTATAGTTTAGCGAATCTGCTCAACTTGTTTCCTATTTTTAAGAAATATACACCCGACGGCAAACAGCGTATATCTATTCTTTCTTGTGATTCAGCCTCAAGTACATTTGCACCTGTTTGGTTATAAATTGTAATTAATCCCGGGTATTTATCAGGTTCAATTTCAATAAAATCGGAGGCAGGATTCGGGTAGATTGAAAAATCACCTTGTACAATTTCATCTTTTACTGAAGTAGTCGATGGCGTATAAGTTCCTGTGCGGTATGTTATTGTTCCGGCGTTGTCATCTTCCCATACCACAAAAACTTTATCGGAAGTCATTGCTACATCAACATTCGTATTATCGTTTAAATCCACATTTTCGATGGTAGTCGAAAATCCTTTTGCAATGTCATTTGTGAAAAGGATTGGAATTTGAGTCCGACCATTCACAATCTGTTTCCAAACAATAGCCATTGCATTGCCTGAGTTTGCAATTCTGGGATAATTCTGCTGACTTAAACCGGTTATACTTCCTGTAAGGGGTGAAACGGTACTTGCTTTTCCATTACTGATAGACGACCTACTCAAATAGGTCCGAAAATCCCCACTCCCTCCGCTCAAGAAAACAGTATAGAGAGAATCACCGATAATTGTGCCGTCAGGTCCGCTGGCAGGACATGAATTGATATTCCAATTAGTATTATCGGCTCTGAAACCTTTTGTGTAGGTAGTATTGTTATTAGTTGATATTCCTGTCCATATATCTCGAATATTCTTGAGATTGTCACGGTAAAGCATTGCTGTAACATCCCCGGATGAAACAACTGCCCCAGGACAGCAATCGCAAATTTCCGCATCCATACCACTCCACCCGCTTACCTTAACATCTTTTGAGAAGGTACTCCCATAGTCTGACGATTTGGCTACTGCCCACCTTGAGTTCATAAACTTGGAATCAAATTTCATGAAAGCTACAATCGGATTCCCTGCCTCGTCAATAGAAACAGTCGGGAAACGGGAAATACTGTCTGCAATAGCATCTACACGAATAGGAGCAGAGAACGTTATTCCTGCATCAAATGACCGTATAATATAAATATTGCTCGAAGAAAGATTTTCGGGGGTTTGTTTAACAACCACATAAACGGTATCCCCTTTTGACGCAATATCGGGTCCCATCCAACTGGCAGTTGCTACTGTAAAGCCTGTTGGGTTTAATTTAACAGGAGTTGAGAAGGAAGTCCCTGTCCAACGTGAAAAGAAAACTGATTCATCCGACATTCTACCCCAAATCACCATCGGATTTCCCGAGCCATCC
>JACPWH010000015.1:23752-31476 GCA_016197185.1 Ignavibacteriota bacterium | reverse complement strand
GTATATATTGTATTATCAAGGTCATTTCCTCCGCCAGGGGCGATAAGATCTAATACTCCGTATCGTCCTTTCATATCATCATCAAGTTTTTCGTAGCTAGAAAAGTCGCTTCTTGTTTTAGAGTGAGTTGCTGCCCCTACGCTGATAATCCAAGTGCCGTCCATAGAAGCCGGGTAAGCCGGGTTGTTCTTTTTGTTGTTTCCACCTTCGTTTCCACGCGCTGCTACAAAAGTAACAGAGTGGCGATATGCTTCATATATTGCACGGCGTAAGTTTTCACTTGGCGGATTATCGGATTTATTCCAGCTTGCATTAATGATATCCGCCTTATCACCGTAACCCGTATTTGCACTTCGTCCGCTTGATACCAAAATTGCAGAGATTGCATAATCTAAAACAAGAGTTTCTAAAAATTGATTATCTGCACACCGATAACCAAGTAAAGATACTCCTGAGCCTCTATCAACTGCCCCGTTAAGAGTACCCCATCCTCCGGCTATGCCCGCAATCCCTTTAGGAGCAACGAGTCCGCAATTGTCGTCACGATTGGTTTGTGCACCGATGATTCCGGCTATGAATGTTCCATGGGGTGCTCCGCTATAAATAAGTGTATTTCCATCGATAAAATTCCAGCCCTTTTTTACCTTTTGCGTAGGAATAGCAGAAAGAGCAGTTCCACCCAAATCGCAATGTCGATAATCAAGTCCCCCGGCATCTATAACGGCTACATTAATATCGGGTGACCCTACCTGATACTCCCATGCAGTCGGCATACCGATAAGATTAGGTTGTAAACTTAATTGTTTGGGGTCGGTATAGTAATAATGATCTCTTGGAGTTATAGCACTTGATTCATAAATATAGTTGGGTTCAGCAGCATCAATATATGTTCTAAAGAGCATATTGAGCATTATACATATATTAACGGCGTTCGTGTCATTATTTATATCAAGTACCATCCAATTATAATGATCCATTCGTATTGTATCACCAAGTCGAGTTATGGAGAGTGTGTCTTTACAAGGATTTGCCCATGTCATCCTCCGTAGATATGTTCCACCTAAAGACTTTATTGCCAAACCAAGAGGTGAATTTACCAAAATACCGCTGTCAACTGCAAATTGTTGTGCAAGAAGGGTATGTTTGCACGGATATGATATATCTACAGGTGGAGGAGTTGAAAGAGCAACCGCCAAAATAGTATCGGAAGAGCATGTAAAGCAAAGCAATTCCTTATTAAGCGCACCTTCTTTAAACTTAATAACTACTTGATTACGAACATACAAGCTGTCTGCAATAGGGTATATATAAGGAATCGAATCGCCGTGCATGTCTCGCAGCACAGGCATCCAACTTTGCGCAGAGCCTGAATACGTCATTACTGCAGCAAATAAAACTACTGCAATACTAAGAAAACGGAAACAGTTACAGGAGCGGGTAGCGAGTATCATAAGTCCTCCAAAAGTGAAAAAATGGAATATAAACTGGTATGGTTATTTCTATCTCTCAAAAATACAGAAGTCTTTTAATCCAACACAATATTTTTTTTAATAATGCCTTTATATTTTTAAATGATAGAGTGCATTTGCAGAAATACAATTTATTCCCCCTAATACTTCACCGGAGTCTGCACCTCAATCTCCACAGTCCTCGAATAAAATCTGCCCTCCGGCAGGTTATTATCATAGAGGTTCGAATTACCTTTTGCTATCGTAGTAACTTCAAATTCTTTCCCCAAAAATCCTGCTATACTCTTAGCCCGGCTTTCAGCAAGCGACATATTAAATGCAATTTCACCCACTCGGTCGGTATATCCCATTATAACTACATTAGCTTCTTTCTTTATTCTTGGTTTTATAATCTGCATAATGCTTTTGTTTGCAGGAGTCAGTTCTGCACTGATATTAATTCAGCTAAAATTATAAAATAATTTTTTTTTCAAATTTAGTCGTTTTGATCCTGTCGTCATCACGTTTGATGGCTTTGAAGGAAGGAGTTGCTCTTTCACGATAATACGGTTCGGAGAGATTCCCCAAACATTCATTATATAGCTTTTTACTCTTTCAGCACGGTTTCTGGCAAGGGAAAGATTACCTTTTTCTTCTGCATAATCGTTCAAACATCCTGTTAAGGTTATTTTTGACGAAGGTTTTTGCAGCATTCTTTTACCTATTATATTCAAGATATGATAATAAGTATTCAGTTTATCCGGTGAATTAACTTTCTCAGGAGTAAAACTCTCTGTTTGATTTTTATCTAATCGTGTATAGCGAGACAAGATTTCAGAAGAATTTGGAGCAAAAAAAATATAATTCAAGAGGGGTGTCATAATTGTAGAAGTGAATTCTTCGATACGAAGAATAGGATTCAATACTTCGATGCCCTTAGGCTCAACGCCTACTGCAGAAATCTGCATTGTTGGAGGAGTGTCAAGTGATCTCTCAGCTTTTTTGGGAATCTCAGCAATAATAATCGGCTGTTCTGCTTTCTTTTCTTCTTTAACAGGTGGGGGTATCTCTCTCGCTTTTTCAGATGAATACTTAATAGCAAAACCTAAACGCAGTACATTCGTTTTCCAGTTTACATCTTTAAGGATGTTTGTTACCCCGATTTGATAAATCAATTCGGGAACAATCAACATTGTTCGTTGTTTGTTAAGAGGTAATTCTATACTTGTACTTATTGCAGGTGATATGATTGTCAATGGATTAGGTAGATTACCTGAATATTCGTTACGAGTACGTTTGCGGGAGTCATTACCATTTTCATCCAGAAATGTTCCTATCCCTGCAGGTTCGGAAATTTGCTGTAATTGTGAGTAATTACTGCTTACCATTGTACCGATATGTACCCCGGCACTTACAAAAAGTGTTCCGAGAACGCGATATGAGAGTGTCGGTTCAATCGAAACACTCGAAAATGAACCATCCAATTTATGTTCAAATGCACCTTTTTGACCTACACCATTAACAATAATATTATCAATCTGCTCACGGGTGGACATTGAAAACGGTTGATGAAGGTATGTAAGTCGAGCTCCGAAAAGCAGGTTTTCTGCAAACGGAGATTCAAAGAGGAATCCTGCCCCATAGCCGATACTTGTACCTCCGGTAAAGCCGGAACAACAGCTTTCAGTTTGAGGTAACCATTTGAAATCTGCGGAATGTGATGTAACAAGTGAGTGCCCGAAGATTCCGTAACGCGTAAGAAGAGAATCCTGCGCTGATGCAGAATAGAGAGAGCAAATCAAAATGACGAAACAAACTGTTCGTTGTATCAACGTAGTACCTCGATTGAAGTAGTCCTTCGTTCAGTGGGTGTTTGGAGTATAAGAATATATTTTCCGCTACTGATATTCGTCAAATCCAAGGATATTATTTGAGAAGACGGCTCAATTTGTCCGTTGATATATGTGCGTACTTTCTGTCCTTGCATTGTATATAATTCAAGTGTTGTAAGTCCACTTTCGGTCGTTTCGAGTTGTATCTCGGCATATTCATGGGCAGGATTCGGATGAATCACAGAAAGAGTTATTATACCATTCGGATTAAGAAGTCTGGGCCCGCCTGCAGGACAAATTCCCAACAATTTAAACTTCCCGTTTTCATGAGTAAATTGTCCTGTTCCTCCTATTGCTTCGATAGAATCGAGTGTAATTGCAGAGATGGAATCATTGCCAAGCCCGGCACGGAATTGTAATTGTAAAAGGGTATTGTTCCCACCGTCAATTGGTAGATTAGGTAAATCCAATTCAATGATTCGTTTATTCCCTTGCATTACTCCAAATGGTGTTGTTCCAATCGGTTCAAGCAATGTAGTATTAAATGAAATTCTAACGTGAAATTTCTCTATACCTGACTCAAGGATGTTTGTTGGAGCATTCAGTTTAATAGGTATCAGTACGGTTTCTCCTGCATTTGCTTCAGCACTTCCTATGGTGAACATTGCAGATGCAGTTGGTTTAGTGATTTTGAATCCCTCACCTTTCAACCCCATTTCAATCGGTAAAACAGAATTGTCGAAATTAAATCGGAATCTTCCAATTTTCTTTGAATCAACACTCGGTGTAAACTTTAGGTCGAGAAAAAATGTATCATTGGGATTTAGCACTTTTGGGGCAGGGTTATTCAGAATTGTGAAATCCTGCTCAGAAAGCAGCGCATTTTGTACGTCGGTAACAGTTATAGCAGTTTTTCCTATATTCTTGATTGTTACTGCTCTTAAAGTATCTTTGAAAGAGCCGACTTCTACTTTGCCGAAGTCAATTGAACTATTGAGAAGCTGAATGGATGGAGTATTGTTTATCCCTTCACCTGTAATCGTCACTTCTGCAGGAGTAGCAGAACCTTGATAACTAAATTGAATCTTGTTGTTTTTTATACCAAGTGAATTTGGAATAAACCGTATATCCAAACGGATAATGTCGTTAGGGTTTATTATCAGTGGTGCAGGATTCGACAAAATTGTAAAAGAGGTCTCGCTTGAATTTTGTAATTGAATATCGGTAATTGATATTGCTACATTTCCATTGTTTTGAATCGTTACTGCTTGAATCGTATCTTTAGGTGAGTCGATAATCACTTTCCCAAAATCAATTACATTATTAAGCACCTTCACTGACATATAGTTTTTAGGAATTCCTTCACCTGTTAAAATGATTTCGGGAATGGGACCAGTACCATTATAGTCAAATAGCAGTTTTTCGCTTCTTACTCCAATTGCTTTTGGAGTAAATCGCAAATCCATACGGGCTGAATCCCTGGGCTTTACAATGAAATTACCACCTCCTGCGAGAGTGGTAAATTCGTTTGTATTCTGGTTATAATACCATACATTATAAATTGTTAGAACCATTGTCCCTGCATTCTTAATTGTGACTGCTTGTAATGAGTCTTTGCTACTGCCGAGAACAACCTTTCCAAAATCAATGGTTTTGTTGACAATCTCAAGTTTAGGGGCAACACCTTCTCCAAATAATCCTACAGTTGCAGGAGAACCAACACCATTATAGTCGAATAATAACGTTCCGCTGGTTCTACCTTCAATACTTGGGACAAATTTCAGATCCATTTGCTTAATCGAATCCGGCATGAGAATAAAACTTCCACCTCCGGATATTGTTGAAAAATCCTTATCATTCGGTGTACCATGACGAGTACCGGTAATGGTAACGGGAATTTTACCTATATTCTTTATTGTCAGAGCTTTTAAAGTATCCTTCTCTGTGTTTACTTCAACAGATCCAAAATTAATTGTACCGTTAATGACTTCAATTTGCCGTGTAACACCTTCTCCGCTGATAGTTTGTGTAAGAGTGTCATTTTGTGTTATAATAATAATAGTTGCGGCTTTCTTTCCTTCACTCGAGGGGCTGAATCGAAATTCAACCGGTTTTGAAGCTAAAGCAGCAACATTGAATGGAGGGAAACCGGAAATAATTTTAAAGTCTGATGTATCTCCATTTGAGAAACGGATTTCACGTACCTCAAATGGATACGTACTTTTATTCTTAATAAAATCTACTACTAACGAATCCTTTGCCATGCCTACATTAACCTGCGGCATAATGATATTATGGCTTTCAGCGAGAGGTGCCACAATTGAGAATACAGCATCGGATACATCTGATAATACTGCAAATGCACCTGATACATCCCAAATCCATGCTGAATTATCAGGGCTTGAAGTTGCTACATGACTTGCATCAGGACTCCAAACTATATCATTTACTTTATCTGCATGACCTTTTAGAAGTTTAAGCTCTTTTCCCGTAGCTGCGTCCCATATACGGGCGGTATTATCTGCACTTGCAGTGGCAATTCCTCTGCTGTCGGGACTCCAGCTGACAAATACTACTTCTCCGGAATGCCCTATTAATTTTTGGAGAGGTATTCCTGTAAGTGCATCCCATATCTGTGCTGAATTATCCGCGCTTGCAGTTACAATTTTGCTCCCGTCTGGACTCCAACAAAGATGTTTAACTGCTCCTGTATGTCCTTCCAATGTGAATATTGATTTCCCGTTGGAGGCATCCCAAATACGTGCTGTATTGTCTCTGCTGGCGGTTGCTATTTGCTTACCATTAGGGCTCCAGCTTATATAATCGATATAATTGGTATGACCACCTACCAAAGCAATATCACTTCCGGTAACAGCATCAAATATGCGTGTGTCAGACTTAGAAGTACCAACAAACATTCCGTCGGGATTCCAGCTTACTTGTGAAATGCTTTGAGTATGCCCTATAAGTCTTTGCATTATTTCCCCGGTAGAAGAATTCCATAGTATTACTGTGTTATCCTTGCTTGCGGTAGCCATCTTAATATGGTCAGGGCTGAGCGAAGCACATTCTACACTTTCCCGATGCCCTTTAAATACATGCAGTTCATTACCTGTTGCTGCTTCCCAAATTCTAGCAGTACTGTCGGAACTTGATGTGGTTATAGTAATACTTTCACGATTCCATTCCAAAGAATTGATTCTGCCTTTATGTCCTTTAAATCGAGTTATCTCAACACCCGTTGTTGCATCCCAAACTATTGCTGTACTGTCCTCACTTGCTGTAGCCACATACTTCCCATCGGGACTCCAACGGACTGATACAAGAGCATCAGTATGACCGAATAACTGAAAACTGTTGCTTTCACTAAGATTATTCGGTATTTGGGTTACTTTTACCAAGCATGAATTACTTGGGGTATTGGGAATATTCTTCCAGTCATAACTTCCCCCTGTAGCACCCTCTGATAACACTAACCATGAAGTTCCGTTGTTAGTACTGTATTCTAATTTAACAACATCAGAAGCGGGGATTCCCGTCCATGTTATAACAGTATCGCTACCTACCAAAAATACCTCACTGCCATTCGGCTCCAAAAGTTTTACTGCATTTTCAGAATCGGTTTTTCCTTTCTGACCTGCACTTGCATACAGAATTAACGGACAAACATCAGTAGTAAATTCAAATTTTGTCCATGTATAGTTATTACTTGTAGGGGTATAGTGCACTTTAAGTTGAATCGATGCTCCCGGTATTAACGAAAATTTATTGGGAGTTATAGAATATTGGTTGTTTGATGAAGTGATATCGTAAACAGTAACGGCAGCTTGCTGTGAAGAAACAGTGACTATGGAGTCATAAGCGATTCCAAGAGTTTTAAACTTCATATATATTGATTTAGGTGAGATATTCAATCGGACTTTTGTATCTCCGCTTGTGAAATATGCTCCTTCCGAAGATGGTCCATTATTCCATTTTACCTTTACCTTTCGCTCTTCGACATCACATGAGGCTGTACTTTCCCATGTGATAGTACAAGGTTCGATACCTTGCGAACGCTTAAGAATAATATTATATACTTCCAAGGCTTCGCCTACAGAATTTATATTCTCGAACCAAAGACCTCCGGTTTGTGAGCAGATTTGCTTTAAAGATTGCGGACAATACAGACCTACCATCACCGCAAAGATCGGACATCCTTGCAGTTTAGCCTCTTTGATTATTGTAGCTACTTGGGGGTCTTTGTTTGGATAACCGTCTGTCAGAAACACAATAACGGGCTTATACTTAGCTTTCTTGGAAATTATCAAACTTCCCGCATAATTCAAGAGTAAACCTTTGTCATAATCTGTTCCGCCTTGTGGAGTAAGATTATTGATTGCTAAAAGTAGTTCATTTACATCAGATGTATAGTCTTGATTAAGATAATTTCTATCATCGAAGG
>JACPWH010000015.1:0-23708 GCA_016197185.1 Ignavibacteriota bacterium | reverse complement strand
TTCGTTCTGGCTCATATCCAAGTTGTTAACCCATGCTTTTGCAGCAGTTTGCGCAAGCACCATTCTGGGAACATCATTGTATTTTTCAGTCATCGAACCCGACACATCTATTGTGAGTACAGATGAAAGCGGAATAGGAGGAGGGGAGGGAGGGCAATAAATATCTGTAACTTTACGCGTAATTCCATTTTCCGTAAGGACAATATCAATAATATTTGGAGTTTCCGGAATCTGTTTATTATTAAAAGCAAGAAACTTCGCCTTCATAATCGGGAAATTTGTTGAATCAATATCAAAAATTGAAATAGATTCTTGCCCGTTGAGGTTAACAGGTAGGAGAAGTAGTCCGGCAAAAAAATATACCAACCATTTCATAGTTGTTAGAATAGGTTGAAAAACCTTGGTAAAAGTATCCTGTGCAATATAACAAATATTTCCATGTTTTAGTCTATAAAATTGTTTGGTTTCAGTGCGAAAATTAATGAGTTGAAACCTGCGTAAATTATATGGAGAGAATAGATATAGGCATCTGAACATTATAACATGGGAAACACTGCTCCATTACTGCAACAAACAGAAGATTTTTTATACAGATGTATCAATTGTATTGAATAACACACAATAATACAAAGTGTTTCATTAAAGAACAATTTAACTTGGTATTTGGTAAGAATTTTCCCTCGATAACAATTGTGAATTCGATTTGCTTCAAATAACCTTCAGTTTTATGTAAGTGTTAATTTTAGGAATTTAGTTTCAATATCTTGAGTAAAAAAACAGATTTTTCGAGTGATACCTCAGCAATTACACCGACTTCATTAATGTGAAAGGGCAAAAAGACTGATAATAATTTGTTAGAACTTATTTCAAAAAAGTGAGTATCTGTATTACGACAGGTTCAGTATAACTGTCAAGTCGTGTCGCGCTAAGTCTTTTGTTTTTAAGTTACTTACCGAATAAACAATCTCTATTGACTCGATTGTTTTTTGTCCCTGCAGTTACTTTTTAGTTTTGAGAGCGTTGAAAATAAAATAAGCCCGAACTGCTGTCCGGGCTTATTTGAAAATAATCTTATCAATCGTTCTATTCAGTCACTTCGCCCATTTTTCCGAAAATCATACCTAATAACCCACCGACTATTGCTACTAAAACAGCAGTTCCTATCGCATCATAAAAAATTATTGACATATCTTTGTATATTGTCATTAAAGACCATGTTTGCAAATCTATTGCTATTGAAAGAGGCACAAAAACTAGCAATGCTACAGTCACTCCTCGACTGAAAGAATATACCTTTGCCCATTTCACAAAAATAGTTGACATCACAAGCCCCCAAAAAAGATTGCCGACAAACAGCCACACCATATCAGGCATAGGTAATCTTTCAATCCCCTCCATTATATGAGGTCTCATCATACCCATCATCAACATTCCGAATATTAACCATCCGGAGAAAAAACTTAATACTCCGCTAATGACCGTACCAATCAGTATTCGTTTCAACATAACACTACCCCAAAAAATTAGAAAAAAACAATTAAAATAACCGAGAATTTTTCATTTCTTGACCGACGTTATCGTGGTAATGACCGATAGGAACTTATATAATATTAGGACTTATGCTTACATTTTCTTTCTGAATGCAAATTACAAATAATTTGGAATGTTTGCAATTTATTTTTTTTGGTATATAAACAATTGTATTAGTTCGTCTTAGCCAATCATACAGTTAATTTGCGGCTTTATTCAAGCATTCACTTTTTTTGGCATTAACAAATACTCATGTTTGCTATCTACCTGCATTAAAATTTAACTTTTGTAAATTATGAAAACACTCATTGCTGTAATACTGTTATTTTCAGCGTCGTATTGTTCAGCCCAGTACTGTCCCGGGTGGCGATGGAAAGTAAAGGCTCTTGCCGATGATGAAGCAAAAGGGATTGATTTTACCAAATCACGCTCAATTACTTTTGAGCAGCTCAAAAAATTAGATCATGTTGAACTGAATCTTGGTGACTGGTTTATGAAACGCCGAATAGAAGAGAAACATTACGTGAAGATTACCGGTAAAATCATACAATGGAAGGTGGAGCCAAATGATTACGATTATCATATAGTGGTATCAGACGGTACAAATTATATTGTATGCGAAATTCCAAATCCTGAATGTGACGGTGTAAAAGAAACAGGGCATGTTGAGGATTACAAAACAGCAAGAGCATTTATAAGGTCACTACCGAATGTAGAGGCTAACGGCTGGCATATAGTTTTACCAGAACTTGGGAAATTTACACTGTACGGTGTGATATTTCATGATTTTGAACATGCTGCTTTCTTTTCGATGCCGCATGGGTTGGAGATACATCCGGTGTTGAGGATTGAGTGGGCGGATAGTTCGAGGAAATAGGGGATTGCCGATGCGAATTGAATTCACCATTTACTTTCCACTTTGTATTATGTATGTTTATGCGTAGTTTCGCCTTTGTAGAAAATGCTGAATCTAATTCAAATGCTTATCAATATATAATTTAAATGAACCAAGAAGAAATTATTTGCTTAATAGAACGCGGATTTGAAACAAGTACGCTTCAATTTAAGGTAACAATTAATAATATAAATCAATTATCTCAAGAAATGGTGGCGTTCTCCAATACACTTGGGGGAATATTGGTAATCGGAGTAACTGATGAGGGCAAAGTTCACGGGCTGTCTGGGGATGAAATCAGGAAAATAAACCAATGGATAGGTAGTGCCAGTACTGAACTAATCAAGCCACCTATTTCGCCTCTTACCGATGTTATTCAAATTAATGGGAAAAACGTTCTTGTTGTTGAAATCCGACAAGGAGCAAGTAAGCCTTATTATACGAACGAAGGAATTTCATATATCAAGAAGGGAAGTGATAAAAGGATAGCACCACCCGAAGAAATTCTGAGGATGTTTCAAGAATCAGGTAAAATATATGCTGATGAAACTATAATACGGAATAGCTCAGCAGAAGATATTGATGAGAATATCTTCAAAGAATTTATCTATAATAAATTTTTTGGACAAAGGTCAGGAGTTGCAGTTTCTCTTCAGGAGTTTCTCCAATTGCCGATGAGCAACGCTCTTGAAATGATTAAGGTAAATGCACCACTTGAAACAGTATTGAAAAACATGGTGTTTTCTGACGGGAATAATCTGACCCTTGCAGGGTTAATGCTCTTTGGAAAGAACCCGCAGCATTTCAAACCTATGTTTACGGTACAATGTGTGTCTTATGCGGGAAATGATATTGCCGGAACACATTTCAGGGACAGTCAACCTCCTTATGAAGGAAATCTGAAAATGCTCTTTGAAAATGCAATGACATTTCTAAAACGTAATTTACGGTATGTTCAGGTTCAGGAAAGTTTTAACAGTTTGGGAGAGCTTGAAATACCACAGGCAACGCTCGAAGAATTGCTTGTAAATTCTTTGGTACACCGTGATTACTATATTGATTCCACCGTAAAAGTACTGATGTTTGATAATAGAATTGAAATCGTCAGTCCGGGTAAAATCCCCAATTCACTAACAATTGAAAATATCATCAACGGGCAATCAATACCTCGCAATCCGATAATCCACTCCAATGCGCAATTTTTACTGCCGTATCGTGGACTTGGCAGCGGCATTCCCCGCGCACTGCGTAACTATAAGAATATTGAATTTGTGAATGATGAGTCTGGTGGGCAGTTTAAGGCGATTATTTATAGGGCTGGGTGAGGGGGGAAATCTTAAAAAGATAAAAATATCACGTGAAATTCTGTAAAGGTATGTTGATTTAGTTGAGAAGTAAGTAAGCAGTATTGTGAATAGTTGTAAAAATATTAATTTTAAACTTATGGCAACGTTTTCATATAACCCAAATTCAAATGAGTCGCGTTTTAGTCAATATGGAAGATTTTTACAAAATCAAAATTATGTAAATAAGATTGACAAATCTATTCGTGAAACAGGTAGCATAACCACAAGAGTTATTGAAATTCAATCTAAGGAGATTCAAAAAATAATTCAGGAATCGTCACAAAGTCAAAGAGATGCAATTATTCAAACCCGTGATTCTATTTGCTCATCACTTGAAAGTGGCTTTTCGTACTTGTATGAAGACTTAGGAGATATTAAAGATGGAATTAGAGACATTAACTCTAATTTAGAAGATATTTATGATAGTATTAACGGGTTGACAAATATAGTAGGGCATGGCTTCTCATTGGTACTAGAGGGGCACAAAATTACTCATAAGTATTTAGGAAAAGTAGTGGAGCTATTGCGTATACCTCAAAGTCAATTGGAAAGAGCGTACAATATAGATAAGGGTATGGAATTCATAAATAGTGCTTTCATGGAATCATCTGATAGTGAATTTTATACTAATGCCCTAAAAAAATTTGAAACAGCTCTGTCGTATGAGGAAACTGATTTCTTGTCACTATACTATATTGGTTTTATTTATTTAAAATCAAACAAATATCTTGACCCAATGAAGGCTGAAAGGTATTTTTTAGAATCTGCAAGGTATTATTTATCACATGCTCAGTATGGAGGAAGCAATATTGCAAGTGTCCTGTTAACAGTAAATGATTGTATTCTTGAGGCAGCAAAAGCATACCTATTTGCTGCTGAATCTTGCTATATTCAAGAAAAATTTTCTGAGGCAATACTATTGGCTGAGAAAGCTTGGATGACTTTTCCAGAGATGACAAAAGCTAGGTTTGCACAAGCAAAATATTCAGCAGCGAATAATCAAATTAGTGAAGCAGCAAAAATTCTAGAAGAAGTGCTAAGAAATAAACCTTCCTTATCAATGGAGGTATTCTCGGATCGGGATCTAATTTCAAAGCCGAAAATTAGCCAACTTATGGAAATGTTAAAAGTTGAAGCTGTGCAAGAGGCTAAAGCAAATTATGAATTGTGTCGTAAAGTTATTATTCCAAATAGTATTGCAAGCTCATATTTAGCCGACATAGATAAACTTATAAAACTTGGAACATTTTTAGATGCTAAAAAAGCAAATGATATGATTTTGTTTCCAAAGAATTTGGGATAACATTATGAAAAAATTTGAAGGAACTTTAATAGATTTTCTAAAGTATGAACGACAAGCTCAAATTGACGCGAACAATAAAGCTATTCGAGATGCAGAAAATAAAGCTATTCGAGATGCAGAAATTGAGAAGCAAAGAAAATTGGAAGCGGAGAACATAGCACATAATGAGCAAATCAGACAAAGGTCAATAAGAAAAATCGAATTGGAAAAGAATAAAAAAAGTAAAAAAGAATTGATTGGGCATCAATTAAAATACTATGCTGATATTAGATCTAATATTATTCGCCTTACTATCTTATGGAGTATCTGTCTTGTATTGTATTCTGTGTATAAAAAATATAATCCGACTCTACCGGATTCTTCATCACCAGAATTTTATTCTGAGCATTTAATTGT
Organism: Ignavibacteriota bacterium; assembly: GCA_016197185.1. Lineage (GTDB taxonomy): Bacteria > Bacteroidota > Ignavibacteria > Kapaibacteriales > UBA961 > JADJXV01. The sequence goes on along the minus strand of JACPWH010000015.1, from coordinate 18,238 downwards.
CTCTGGGTTTTGGAAAATTTTGTGGATAATTAATAATATTATTCTTATTCTTGTGATACCTTTTGTAGCAATCCAAACAATTGAGTTTATAGTGCGATTTAAGAAAGAAAAATCTTTTCATAATACGATTGATATAAGAAAAATACAGAATGAAATAAGAAGAATTGACGATGAAATAGAAACTTTGAAATAATATAGATAAATAGTGTTCTCTATATTCTCTTTTATATTTTTAAAGAATCCTTAACATAGCCCACGGTTTCAACCGTGGGACAAAAAAATCCACCCCACCCTCCAAAAAACCATTTCAATGGTTGCCTCCTACCGATACAAAACCGAAGCAAATGCAGAAATGGTTAAAACCATTTAATACAAATAAATGCACCCATTTTACCCACGGTTGAAACCGTGGGCTATGTTTAGGATTTTCGTCAATATATGAACCCATTTTACCCACGGTTGAAACCGTGGGCTATGTACCGGATTAACTCCAATAAATACAAACCATTTAACCCACGGTTGAAACCGTGGGCTATAGAAGAATTGGGAATTTCCCCTCATTCCCCCATATCCCCCTTAGTCGCCTTCGCAACAATCATCTCAGCCACCGCACACAATAGCGCAGCTATAAGGCAAGCCTGCCATAGCTCCGACCCAATACGCGCCCTTGCCACACTCGTTACTACATTCTGAGGATTATCAATATACTCCACCACCGTTTTGGGTGACACTCTTGCTTTGAGTGCATCCATCAATTCACTCTTGTTCATAAACGAGAGCATACCCTCCGACACAGGAAAATTGACCGAAACTGTTGTAACGGGCTTGCCTTCGGCAGTGAATATCTGATAGACCCCAAGCTGGTTAAGCATCCCAAGCGGGAGACTTGCCCCGCTCGGCAGCATGGCAGCCTGACGGAAAAATTCTGTATTGTTCGCATCCAATGCCTTGAAATTACCACCTGCCGCAAAACGTTTGGGCAGGGAAAGGGTGAGGGCTGTTCCTACTGTTGCTTCTGCTCCAAGTTCCTCACGGGCAGTAAGATAGACCACTGAACGGTAGAGAATGGTAGGGAAGATACCCGTAAACGGGAAATTGCTCCATTCGGCATTCGGGGGAACGGCGCAATAAAGGATTTTACCGTCACCGCGTTTTGTTTCGGCAAGGAACGCACCGCCCGGCATACCAATTAAAGTTTGTCCGCCATTGACAGGGAAGCCCTTTGTCATTTTGGGTGATTCTACGATTGAACGCGAGTCGGTAGTACCTTTGAACACTCCTTGAAATAACGGGTGCTGTTTATCCACTGATGTGAAACCTGCAGGCTGGTCAGTAGAGAACGATTGTTCGCTCACTCCTGCAAACCCCAATTGAGCAAGCGAAGAACTGAATGCTTGAAACTCCTCAGAACCATCTGCAAAAATGAAAGCACTCCCACCGCTTTGCACATATTGATTAAGGCGCGATGCCTCACTTTGGCGCAAACCACCCGTGACAATAACAGCATCGTATTCAGAGAAATTCACACTCGAAATATCCTGTGGACCAAACATCTTCTCAGCAGCCGAAGTATTATCCGAAAAAAGAAGAGAGATGAATTTTGTGTTTTGAGGCGCACCGATCACAGCAATATTCGGCATTGCAGGAATCGAGAAGCCAAAGTAACGGCGGTTGTCTTGCTCCAAAGCATCGTTCTCGATTTCAATAGTTGCTTTGGTAATTCCACGTTTCTGTGGTGGTGCTGCTATCTGCACAGAACGAACTTCTCCTGCAGGAATATCCAAAGTACGTTGTGCAACCCGTTCATTATTGAACAGCATACTGACTACTACGCCTTTTGCATCTTTTGTACTGGAATTACGCAGTAGTGCCTCAACTTCAACAGGCTTTTCCGCCTGAAAAATCCGTGTAAGTATATTCAATGTATCGACCGAAATATCCTGTTCCAATGCACCTGAACGTTCGCCGATTGGCAATGCAAAAACAGCAACACGGTCATCAAAAGAACGGATTGAATCTTTCAGATTTTCTGTAAACCCATTACGTTGTATATCGGATATGATATATACTTCACGGTTGATATTGTTGGATGCTTCAAGAGTAGTAGAAGCGATTCTCATCGAAGATTCAAACTTCGCTGCAGAAAAAGCAATGGGTAGTTTGTTGATTTCCTCTTTCAGCAGAGTGAAATTCCGAGAAAAAGCCGGCTTCTTTTCATTGGGTGAACTCATGGGCAGAATTACCGCTTCGTCACCATCCTTGAGAGCAGTTATAATGGAAAGGGCTGAATTTTTTGCTTGTTTGAAACGGTTGCCGCCTTCGTCTGAGGCATCCATACTAAATGAATTATCTAAAAGAATAATCACACTTGTTTTGGCGTGAGTACCCAATCCGGGCAGTGAACTTTTTATTGCAGGACGAGAAAATGCCAAAACAGCGAATATTATAATCAAAGTACGCAGAATAAGAAGGATGATTTGGCGGAGTTTCAGGCGGCGAATCTTTGTTTTTTGAAGTTCTTTCAGGAAACGAAGGGTGGAGAATTCGATAGTCTTGAGCTTCCGCAGATTAAGCAGATGCAAAAGAACGGGAATTGCAGCCGCTGCGAGACCGATGAGAACAAAGGGATTGAGAAATGTCATAGAAAATCAGTGATGAGTAAATTTTTACAATAGATAAGTTGACAAGTAGAGTATCATATTTGGCAAGTAATTGAACACTTCGACGGGCTCAGGGTGTCATGAAAATAATAGTATGACATATCAAAGAATTGTCACACTGAGTTCCAGATAGTCGCAAAGCCGCCTACAAAATAAGTCAATGACATAAAAAGTTGAGATTGTCATTCTGAAGGAGTCTTCGACTGAAGAATCTCAGTTTAGAAAACTCTCGAGAGTTAATCATTTTGCAATTATTAGTGTGAAGATTTTCTACTTTTTCAGATTGCTTTTTTTTTATAGAGAGTCAACTAAACTGAGATTCTTCGGGCTAAGAAGCCCTCTGAAAGACAGGCAAACATAAGATGTCATTTGCAGCCCGTCGAAGTGTTTGATACTTACCTTTTTTAGGGAGTTGTATTCTTTGAATAAATGCAGACAATCCCTTAAATTCAATTCAATTCAATAATAAAAAATGTCTGACTTGATACCGAAGAACAAGCCAGACATTACGATTAGACGAACCGAACCGAAAAATCATGCTTTGTCATTACGAAGTTTACTGTTTTTGGCACTATATCCAAAATAAATAACAAAACCCACAGCAAGCCAAATGATAAGTCGAAGCCAAGTATCACCCGGAAGCGAAGCCATCATTGCAAAACATGCAATGATTCCAAGAATCGGGACAAGGGGCACAAGCGGCGTTTTGAAAGCTCTCGGGAGGTTCGGCTGAGTTTTACGCAGAACCATTACACCAATACATACTAGGACAAACGCAAGAAGTGTACCGATACTTGTCATTTCGCCAACAACATTCGAAGGTACAAAAGCAGCAAATAAACTGACAAATATCATAAAAAGTACATTGGATTTCCATGGAGTTCTGAATTTTGGATGCACATCAGAGAAAATCTTAGGAAGCAAACCGTCTTTCGACATCGAGAAAAATACCCGTGTCTGACCCATGAGCATCACCATAATCACCGAAGAATATCCTGCCAAGATAGCAATAATAATCGCTTTGTTCAGCCAGGGGAAAGCAGGTGTAACTATACCGTTTAGTCCAACTTCACCCATGTGGTCGATTGCCACTGCAACAGGTGCGATACCGTCAGCACCTTGAAAACTTGTATAACTAGTTACTCCTGTCATAACATGAGCAAATAAAATGTAGAGAACCGTACAGATGGCAAGCGATACCAAAATACCGATAGGCATATCGCGCTTCGGATTCTTTGCTTCCTGGGCGGCTGTTGAAACAGCATCAAAACCTATATACGCAAAGAAAATTATCCCTGCCGCACGAACTACACCGCTCCAACCGAACGCACCAAATTCACCTGTATTTGTTGGGATATATGGTGTGTAGTTTGCCTGATTGATATATCCCCAGCCAAGCCCGATAAATATTAATACAACTGCGACTTTCAAGGCAACAATTACCCCATTCACCGTGGCAGATTCTTTCGTACCTTTTATAAGGAGTAACGACATCAACACCACGATAAACACAGCCGGAAGATTTATCATTCCATGGACTACCGAGCCATCCGGCAGGGTTGCCGTAGTCCACGGCGAGAGCGTCATCGATGCGGGGAGGTGAATATCATAATAACCAAGGAATTTAACTAAATAGCGAGACCAGCTAATTGCTACCGTAGCAGCACCGACCGCATATTCGAGCACCAAATCCCAACCGATAATCCACGCAATAAATTCGCCCATTGTGGCATACGAATATGTGTAGGCACTTCCGGCAACAGGAATCATCGAAGCAAATTCTGCATAACATAACCCTGCGAATGCGCAAGCAACTGCAGCAATTACAAAAGAAATAGTGACAGCCGGTCCTGCATTGTTTGCAGCAGCCCCACCTGTGATAGAAAATAATCCTGCGCCGATAATTGCACCGATCCCCAACGCAACCAAACTCGGAGCACCGAGTGTGCGTTTAAGACCGTGCGACTCTCCGCCGACTTCCTCCTGTAATCCGGTTATAGATTTCTTCACAAACAGTGTAGAATCTGCCATAGGTTTCTCCAATAGTTAAAACAAAAGACCATGATAAAAGTTTAGTAAATATCTGTCGCAAAAATAACCATTCCACTATCATTTCCAACTCCGATTTTTTGAGAAGGGATATTTAAGCGGTGATTCAGGGTAAATTTGAGTTTAATTTTAATGCGGAAGTTCTAAAGTTCGGTGAAGATTGACAAGTGCAAAAAAGTAGAACTAACAGAACACTATATACCAAAAAGAAACGGATTTTGATAAAAAACGACTTCAAACATTCAAATCCTAAATTCTTTATCTTCTGTTATTTCATATATTTCGAATCAAACAGGATGTAGTGTTTTGGAAGAATAGCTTGTTTTTTTATAAATAAAGATAGTTGTGAATTCATATTTTAGTGAATCTAAATGAAAGAAAATCGTCACCAAATCGTTATTTTTGTTTCATTAACTAACCTATTCTAATTATTATCGAAAGGAAAAGAAAATGGCTCTATCAGTTGGACAAATCGCACCGGAATTTTCATTGTATGACGAAACAAAAACACTCCGTTCATTATCTGAATTCCGAGGAAAAAATGTAGTGCTTGCGTTCTATCCCGGTGCTTTTACCGGTGTGTGCGATAAAGAAGTATGTGCATTCCAAGATGCAATGTCTCAGCTTTCTGCGCTTAACTCGCAGGTTATCGGAATAAGTGTTGATATGCCCTTTACCGGAAAGGTATTTTCTGAAAGATATAACTTGGGATTCCCGCTCCTTTCGGATTTTAATCGCGAAGTAATTAAGAAATACGATATTTTATTGCATGATTTTGCAGGTATTCCCGGATTGGATTCGTGCCAAAGAACGGTATATTTACTTGATAGTGAAGGGGTCATCCGATATGTGGAAGTGACGGCTAATCCCGGTGTTGAGCCAAATTATGCTGCCTTGATGAGTGCAATAGAAGCATTGAAATAATTTGACTGTGTTTTGTTAGCCCTTTCATTTGTAAGGGCTTTTTTTATCAATTTAAGATAAAATATATGAAAAACTTTTGGAATCGAATATCACATATCTCTTTAGCTATATTTTTGACGAGTGTATCATGTATATCAATTATAGTTTATGGCTGTAAACAAGTAGAACAAGACCCACAAACAAATAATACTCCTGTTATTGAAAAAATCGGATTGGAGATAGGTGACGAAGCACCTAATTTCACGATGGATAATCAATTAGGTAAGCCTGTTTCTTTGAAAGATTTTAGAGGGAAAGTAGTAATGATTGATTTTTGGGCTACTTGGTGCGGACCCTGTGTTGCTGCAATTCCTCATCTGAAGGAGCTTAACGATAAATACACTGGAAAAGATGTTGTGATTCTTGGAGTTTCTTTAGATAAAGACTTAGACCAATGGAAATCGTTTATTACTGATGAGCAGTTAAACTGGACACATATAGCTGACGGAAATTATTGGAATAATGCTGCTTCTTTGAAGTATAATATAGAAGCAATTCCGAGTGTATGGATAGTCGATAGAAACGGAAAAATTACTTCAAAAGATATAAGAGCGAATGAAGCTGAAACAGCTATTGAAGCAGCATTGACAAAGTAAGGCGAGTGTAAGTTAATAGTTTGAAGTTACAAATCTAAATTCCGTAATGAAGGATATTAAAATCCTGCATTACGGAATTAGTAATTTTTTGCCTTCCGAACTCATCACACGTTACCACCTGACTCGTTCAGCACGTTTCTCAGGTGTATTTCTATCGTCAGCACGCCTAATGGGGATAAAATCCATTCCGGTGAGTAGAACATGGCTTTCAGGAAATGTGCCTGCAAGAATATACTCAGTAGCAGGAAGTGAAGTTGTACCCCTATAGATAACATTACACCCTACTTGAACTGAATATTGTTTCCCAAGATTGATAATTTGTATTCGTTCCGTTTCACCAACTACTGCGTTTACTGTATCAAACTTTGCGATAACTTGTCCGTTTTCTTCAATCCATGAGCCGGAAACCGTATAATTAAATGAAATTCCGGTGGTGCTTTTGAAGTTATTGGACGTTGTTCTGTATGAGAATTTAACTCCGGTACCTTTTTGTATATTTACAGTAAAATCACCGGTAAAATTTGTATAAAAATCCGTTGCCATAGCAACAGTAGTGCTACCATGTATGAGTAATGAGTTATCACCTTTTTCCTCTACACTGTCAATATGCGACATATTCATTGCGGCTATTACCACTGTTTGACGGGTTGACTGGTTTAGTGAAAATTCATCAGGTTTGGGTAGGACTTGTTGAAGCAGTCCGCAAGACTGAAATAAAAATGCAAGTATAAGTAAAGGAATGGTTCTCATTTTCATATATTTAGGGTGATTTTAGATATTGTGATAAACCTTTAGAAGTAATTTATCTGTTATATCGCAGTTCCTTAGAACCGAAAATACGATCATCCAAACTAATACCCAATCCAAAATAAGCTCCACTCAGGCTGGTAGCTTTGCCAATCTCACCTAAGATATCGGGTGGAACCAAACTTCCACTTATTGAATTACCGTTTACATACCCTAAATTGGCACTTAAATTAATAATATTAGATACCTTGAGATTTAAGCGTGCACCTAAATTAACAAAAGAGGAAGGATAGTAATCATATTCAACAAATGGCTCTAAAGTAAGCTCATCGTCCATAAGGTCATGCCAGTATCCTATCCTAATCGGCAATACACCCAACCCAAATTTGTTTTGACCGAGTATCATAACACTAAAAAGAGAAGTACCTACATAAAAACGATTGTCGAGTATCGGTAATGCTAAAGATGTTGGTGTAATCCTTATGAAATATCCCCTGAAAGGAGAAGTTGGATTCTTACTGGAAATTGCACTTACTTCACCGGAATAGATTAACCCAAACTGAAAAATTCCGATATCCCACCCTGAATGTTCATGGTCTTTCCATTCTCTGTAGAGCTCGGGAACTCTGTTGAGGAAATCCAAAACTGATATTCCAAGTCCTGCATAAGGGAACGAAGAAGAAACAGCTTCTGCTGTATTATTCATCCAGTTACCTTTGTAATTTGATCCTGTAGCATATCCACCATACAAACGCATATTAAGCCCGCCAAGTGAACCTACATCTAACGAAACACTTGCATTAATATACTGAGAAGGAAATAAGCCTATCCCTACTGCAGGCGTTACTGCAATATATGGAATTTGTTCCCGTAGAAAATAGCGTTTCCGTAAGTACATAGGCAGGATACTTACCAGTGTCTTCTCATTCGCCACTTCAGGCACTAATGCTTCAAATACACCACTTCCAAATGTCCAATCCTTAGCATCTCTAAACCATCGAAGTCGGGTTTCGTATGTTAAAACTCTATAAATTCCTCCGGTAAAAGTAACGCTTCTTGACTGCCCTTTGGTTATTGTGGCAAAATCAGGGTCGAAAAATCCCATGATACCAAACATACCGCTTCCAACACCTTTATCAGAACTTGTTGTACCGATTAATCCAACACTCTCGAATACAGCAAAACGCACAAAGTTTGGATACTTTCTTTCTACGACACTGTCATATTGGGTGGTGAGTGAATTGTTGGTTAGTGTTCGAGATGACGGGTAAATTATACCGTTATCACGTTCTCCGGGTTCATTTCGTACAGCATCGGTAAACGATGTATCCTTTATAGTAATGGTGAATGCATCCTCTTCTGTTCGGGTCAGTCTAAATGTTTCCATCCATGAGCTTGAAGCGCAGCTGCCAAATAAACTGCATACAATACCAAACATTAAAAATTGTAGGAATATTTTCATGACTTTCATCAATAAAACGAGGAAAATAAATGTATGATCAATGTAAAGATTTGTTTAAATAAAGGTTGTAATACTTTAATAAATATGATAATTATACTATTGAAATTTCGAGGGTAGGAACACCTTGTAACTTTGCTGTTACCATATCGCCGCTTTCCAAACGCCCTACACCTTCAGGAGTCCCAGTAAAAATACAATCACCTTCACGCAGAGTAAAAATTGAAGCAACATATTCTATAAGTTGCTCAACTGTTCGTTCCATCATATTAGTTGAGCCGCTCTGACGAACTTCCCCGTTTACTTCTAATTCAATTGAAAGGTTATTTGGGTTTTCAATCTTATTGGCTGGAATTGCGGTGGATATTGGTGCAGACCCTGCAAAACCTTTTGCAATAGCCCATGGCTCACCACGTTGTTTTGCAAGAGCTTGCACATCCCGAAGAGTCAGGTCAATTCCAACTGCATATCCAGCCACGTATTCCAATGCAGATGAAGCAGTAATATTGGAGCATTCTTTACCAATAATTACAACCATCTCAACTTCGTGATGCATATTCTTGGAGATGGAGGGGATTGAAATTGCTGTTTGATTGGGTACAAATGCAGTTGGAGGTTTGATAAAGACTAATGCCGATTCAGGTAGTTCAGCCCCCATTTCCTTGGCATGTGCTGAGAAATTTCTACCTATGCAATACATTGTTCCAACCGGAAGCTCTGTATCGTCGGTAAAGATAAAGTTTCTATTCATAATGTTATATCAAAGTGGATGATAATGTATGTTTTTGTAAAAGGGGATAATATCGTTCTTTGATAATGTTGAAATGATGTATTGCATGACCTACGCACAAAAAGCCGATAGCAAGTACCGATATTCTCTTGTTGAATGCCACACCATCACGATACATCATTTCATCGGAAAAACTATTATAGAGTGCAATTGTTGATGCTCGCACTAATTGGAATTCTTTCAATAAGTCATCGAGCGACCGCGTGTTTGCTTTAGCTGAAAGTGCATGACTGTTTTCGTCACATCCAGGCAATATAGTCGAATCTTCACGGGCAAATCGTAATGCTCGGTAGGTAAAAATCCTCTCATTGTCAATTAGATGTTGAAGAATATCCTTCACTGTCCACTTCCCCGGAGCATATACCGAATCTCCCAAGCGAACAAAAGAATCCTTCTCATTTTCCATCCAATGGACATCGTAATGTTTAAGAGCTTCAATTACATCATAATCTCCAACCAGATTTATATATCGGTCGAAGTATTCGGGCATAGCAGTAATGTCAGATTTTTTCATAATATGTAAAATTTAGGGATTGTTAATAAGATGTAGCTCTTGCTACGGTAAAGAGAAGATTTTGTTAAATATTGGTAAGCATCTGTACGCACCGACAAGCTCGGAAAGGTTTTGTATTTATAAAGTTATGTCACATTGAACTGAGTTGAAAAGAACAAATACATACCTTTTAAATGCTTGTAATTTTATATTAAAAAGCTAATAAAAATACTAAGTTGACAATTCCCTCATTCATTATTTGCCACTAAACACTGCCGTGCGTTTTTCTAAAAATGCTTTTGTTCCCTCTTTGAAATCATCTGTACCGCATATTTCACCGAACTTTCTCGATTCAAAATTCATTCCTTCTTCCGGCGACAGTTCTTTAGATGCAACAATACTCTGAAGAGCCGCATAAACTGCAAGAGGAGCTTTCGATACAATAGTTTGTACAAACTTCTCAGCAAATTCCATAAGATACGACAGTTCATGAACCGAATTTACCAAACCGATTTTTTCAGCATTTTCAGCAGTAATAATCATACCTGAAAGGATAAGCTCTGCCGATTTTGCACTGCCCACAATCCGAGAGAGACGTTGTGTCCCGCCATATCCCGGTAATATACCGAGATTTACCTCCGGCTGACCGAATTTGGCATTGGCAGCTGCAAAACGAATATGGCAGGAAAGTGCCAGTTCACAACCTCCTCCGAGAGCAAAACCGTTCACTGCGGCTATTACAGGTTTTCCGAGATGTTCAATCGCATCAAATACCCTTTGTCCGATTTTAGAAAATTCTACCCCAGATAAATCGTCTTGCTCATGGAGTTCTGCAATATCCGCTCCTGCTGCAAATGCTTTCGAACCTGTTCCAGTAATAATAGCGGCATGAATTTCAGTGTCATCTGCTATGAGCGAAACGGCTTGGGATAGGTCACTGAAGAGTTGGTTATTGAGGGCATTGAGTTTATCCGGGCGATTAAGGGTAATAATAGCATAGCCAATTTTTTTTTCAAAAAGTAGGGTTTCAAACGTCATAGCAAGGTATCTTTCGTGATTGCCAAAAAAATATCGTGAATTTGAACCGCAAATTACTAAATTTGACTGAAATTAAGTGTGAAGTAGAGATGAAATTATCTCTAATAAATATTTTTGATTAATGATTCAATCTGTAAATTCTTCCCCAGAAGAAATATTACGTAGAAAAAGGAAAAGAAGACAAGCTGAATATATCGGTTTGACTGCATTCCAAATGTCATTTGTATATATGTTTAGATATTTTCTTCACCTTGAAACAGCAATTATCATTGCTGCTGCCGCACTAAGTCTTGGCTGGCTCTTGGTAGTTTTACGAGAAAAACGCCGCATATTGAGCGTTGGAAATAGGACGAGAATTCTTACAGATGCAGTCGAATCGTTGTTGATTATGTTTCTCATTGCAATATCGATTATTATTTGTCTTAAACTCGGAATTGAATTGTTGGTAATTCAAGCACATTTATGTGTGTTTCTATCGGGTTATTTTTGCGGCTCAATCCTGAGTGAAACTCATTGGGTTACTAATAATTTTGGGTATCTTTCGCCAAATGAACGCCGTAACTACTTACTTAATTTGAACAGCTCCATAATCTTTCCCTATAACAGTGAATTCTTACGTTCACTGCTTCGGGAGTAAAACAATGTGTTACATTAAAGAATCTTTATTTCGCAATGAATTATATAAAACACTTAAATATAGTTTCAATCCTACTTTTTCTGCTTTTGGCAGTATTTGTTGTTCCTCTTACAACTGCTGTTCCTGTTAATGCGTTACCCATTAAATCACTGTCTGTAAAGCAAAACCTAACCAAGAGAAATTTATCAAAACCAAAAGTACAGCAAAAAGTCCTGCAAAGAACCACTCTAAAAATACATCAAAAAACAACTGCAAAGAAGTCATATATATCAACGCAACCTTCACGAAAAAAAATAGTTGGAATTATCGGAACGAAGACACAGAAATATAGAAAAAAACTGAGAGTCCCTCGACCTTCGATGATAGAGATGATAACCGATACGACTATCGATGCCGGTGTTCGTTACAAACATTTTCTCTATGGAAGACATCACCATTCAGTACATGTTGCAGAAGTCACTATTACCGATCAATCCCTAAAACTTGGATTAATTAAAGCATTAGATAGAATTGACGGGTTGGAGCGGTTGGGTGATATGAGTATCCGTCATGATTCTACATCCCGTGATACCTTACTCGTGGGAATTAATGCAAATTTTTGGAGTGCATACCGTAATATTCCTATCGGACCGATGGTATCTGCCGGCGAGGTGGTTCACATGAACTCATATAAACTGTGGTCGAGTGCATTTTTTGATACGAGAAATCGCATGTGGATAGACCATTTTGTTCTCTCCGGTCGGATGTGGATGAATAACCGTGCTTTCAAAATTGATAATGTGAATGAGCGGGTCGATTCCACCGGGCTTGTTCTCTATAATTCATTTGGAGGTAACACAATTCCGTTTGTCTCTCCGATTGACCTTGAAAAATCTGCTCAGGAGTTTCTGCAAAATCACAGTATGGTTACTGATGATTCAACAGAACTCGGGTTAAATATGGAAACTCTCCGCCAGGAACTGTCAATTTCCAAGCGGGAGGCAAGTATAGAATATCCTATGCGGAAAGTGCTGTTGAGGTATCTGAAAACACCTGTGATAAACCGTGATATACCTTGTGTAGTAACAGATATAGACAGTGGCGCAGTTCCGATGCCGCTAAGAGGGTGCATATTATCTTTTGGTAAAAATATACCTATGTCATCACTTCCTCAAAAAGGTGAAACGATTTTTATGAAATTTTCAACTAATATTGCAGATTCCACTCAGTTTACAACTGCTGTGAGTGGAACTCCGCGAATAGTCCGTTATGGTAACGCAAAACATGAAGCTATGATAGAAGGGTCTCACGCAAAGAGGTTTATGAACCAAAATTTAGCACGGACATCAATCGGAACTGATAGATTGAGAACGAAAAATTATTTTGTAATAGTTGAAGCAAATAATGAAAAAGGTAAAGGTGCAACCCTAAATCAAATGGCAGGGATAATGAAAGCTGTCGGCTGTTGGAATGCAATGAATTTAGATGGCGGAGGTTCAGCTATGATGGTAGTGTGCGGAGCAAATGCCTGTACTAATTCTACTGTCCCGAGCGGAAGAAAAATATCAGCCGCAATAGGGGTATTCCGCAAACTAAGAACAATTAAAACCACAGAAAAAGGACGTTGAAAATACAATCTGAAACATTAAGCAATCTGTATGTGTTGTTATTCGTCAAAGTTTTTTGTTAATAAAGCGAAGAATTTTAGCAGAACAAAACCTTGAAAAGTTTTTAAGATACCTTCAAGGTTTAAAAAAAAAATATAGGATAACTATCTGATAAAAGAAACCTCAATAATCTCCTCACCGGAGCAACAATGAAACAAATACTCAAACTCTCTCTCTGTTTTTTAATAACGATTGCCGGCATTCCTACCTCCGTTTATTCCCAATTTGGACAAAATAAAGTTCAGTATCAGAATTTTGATAATTGGAAATTCATACGTTCCAAACATTTCGATGTGTATTTTTATGAAGGTGGTGATTATTTAGCTCGTTACACGGCTATTAATGCAGAACGTTCTCTTACCTCAATTGAACGACGGTTGAATTATTCTATTAACAAGCGAATTCCGATTATGGTATATCAAACACATAATGAATTTCAGCAAACAAATGTAATAAGTGATGCACTACCTGAGGGTGTTGGAGGTGTTACAGAACTTTTCAAAAATCGAGTTACATTACCTTTCGAGGGAAAATACGAGCAGTTTCGCCATGTTATACACCATGAACTTGTTCATGCAGTATTGAATGATATGTTCTATGGCGGTACAATTCAGACTGCTATTACAAATAATATTCGAGTAGAGTTACCTCTGTGGATGAATGAAGGTTTAGCTGAGTATGAGGGTATAGGTGGATACGATGCTCCAACTGATATGTTCATGCGAGATATTGCATTGAGTGAATACTTGAAAGGATTCCAGAATCTAAACGGCTATTATGCTTACCGTGGAGGTCAGGCATTCTATTGGTATGTAGCCGAGAAATATGGTGAACAAAAAGTAGGGGAGCTTATCAACAGGTTAAAAGTAACAGGAAGTTTGGAATTTGCTTTCAAAAGTGCATTTAATATGACAATGGAGGAATTTTCAGAACAATGGGTGCGGGAACTTAAAAAGAAGTATCTGCCTGATATAGTACGTTACGAAGCATTGGATGATTTTTCAACACGACTTACAAATCATGTAAAGGATGAAAATTATTATAATTCATCTCCGGCAATATCACCCGACGGGGATAAAATGGCTTTTATCTCTGACCAAAATGGGGTGTTCGGTATATATGTAAAATCACTTTCGGGTAAAGATAAGCCTGAAAAGGAAAAGGCTGAAAAGATTATTTCGAGTGAACGAGCTTTAGATTTCGAAGAATTGAATCTGCTTACACCTGGAATTTCTTGGGATCCAACCGGAAAAAAACTTGCTGTTTCTGCAAAAGCAGGTGGAGAAGATGCTCTCTATATCGTTGATGTAGTATCCGGTGATTACATCAAAAAAACTTTTGGTCTCAAATCCCTAACATCTGCAATTTGGTCACCAGATGGAAAAACGATTTCATTTATAGCAAGTGTTCGTGAAAAATCTGATGTTTATCTATATGATGTTGCTACAGGTAAGATAGAACAACTGACTAATGATATTTTTTCAGATCAAAATCCTGTTTGGGCTCCTGACAGCAAAACACTCTACTTTATTTCGGATCGAGCAGATTTTACGGGAGGCGATAAAAATCGGTATAACTTCAAGATGTGGGATTTCGATTTTTCTCATCATGAGATTTACTCAATAGATATTTCTTCACGCTCTATGAATCGTATTACTTACGATTCTTCCGAAAAAACATCGATGGCGATATCTCCTGATGGAAAGAAAATGCTATTTGTCTCGGATAAGAATGGAATAGGAAATTTGTATGAACTCACTTTTGCAACAGGTGATATCAAGGCTAAAACAAATTCAATAAGCGGTATTACACAATTATCACTTTCTCGTGATGGCAGTAAACTTCTTTTTACTTCGCAAATAAAAGGTGGGTATGATATATATGAACTTCGATTCCCATTCGAACGCAAGGGATACGATTCTCTTCCTCTTACAAGATTTCGTCAGCAGCAAATAGACATGAAAAAGGCTGATGAAGTTTCATCTGTATTACTTTCGGATTCGGCTGCAACAGTTCCTCCAAAACTTCAAGGGTATGGGAAATTTCAAGTCGAAATGAGTCGCCAGCAAATTGTTCAATCTAACCCTGATATTCCTTCAACACCGAAACAAACAAGTCAGCCTGTAGCAGGGAGCAATTCTGATGAAGCAACCCTTGCCGATACTGCCCTTACTCAGCCTCTACCATATAAGATTAGTTTCTCGCCGGATATTATTCTCAGCACCGCTGGATACAGTTCGTTTTTCGGGGTGCAGGGGGTTACTCAGATGTTATTCAGTGATATGCTTGGTAATCATCAGATTTATGGAATGTTTAATCTACGTTACGATTTGAGAAACAGTGATTTCTATGTTGCATATAATTATTTGCCTGAAGTGATTGATTATCAAGTTGCCGCATTTCATAGTGTTGGATATACAAGTAAATACAATCCTTTTTTAGGAGGATATGAAGATTTTCGTTTCAGAGATTTCGGACTGTCGTTAGGGGCATCTTATGCCTTTGATAGGTACCGTCGATTGGATTGGAAGTTTGATTATCATAATTCTTCAAAGGATAATATTTCATTCCCAGGAGAACAATCATTAGTTAGAAACCTTTTTGTTCCTCAAATAACTTTTGTACAGGACAATACCCAATTCGGATGGTTTGCGCCAAACAAAGGAACTCGTTTTTTTGTAGAGTTGATGGGAGTCCCAAAACTAAGTACCGAAGGGATTGGCTTTATGTCAGCCCGAACTGATATTCGTCATTATTTTAACTTCTGGAACGGCTACCTTACATTTGCTTTCAGGGGTACAACCGGAGCGAGTTTCGGACCGAACCCCCGCACATTTTTCTTGGGCGGAGTTGACAATTGGTTTTATAATAGCGGTGGTAGTACATACACCAGTTTTCCATTTGAAAAACCTGAGGATTTTACATTTATACAAACTGCTTTTCAATACCCTTTACGTGGTTGGGTAATTAATGAGATAAACGGTAGCAAATTTTTTGTTGCAAACGGTGAAATGAGATTTCCATTACTTGCTTTAATCCCAGCCATTCCTATTCCATTTGTATTTCAAGGTGCATTGTTTTATGATATAGGAGGTGCGTGGAATGATAAGTTTAATGCAACTTCCACCGATCCCCTTGGGAATGTTTCTCCGAATAATCTTCGCATAAGTACAGGGATTGCTGTACGATCTGTAATTTTCGGTTTACCTCTTAGGTTGGATATTGCATGGAGAGATAATGTGAGTGCATGGTCTGAGCCGTATTATCTTATATCGATGGGTGGGGATTTTTAAGGGTGAAGTGGACAGATTAACAAGTTAATATTTTAAGTAAATAGAATTAACAATTGTAAACAGCTGTGTACCATTTAAGATAATATAATTATAAATAATTTAGTTAGAATCTGTCATTCAAAAAGAGTCTTCGACTGAAGAATCTCAGTTTAGACAGTTCTTGAGAATTAAGTGTTTATATCGTGGAAAGGATATAGGAGATTGAAGATTTTTTTCACTGTTGTTTTCATTGTTTTGGTAATATGAAATTAAACTCTCGGGTCTAAATTAAACTGAGATTCTTCAGTCAAGGAGGGCAACTGAAAGACAACAAACCTCATTCGTAAAAAAATAAATAAATCATAGTTCAGATGCTTATGATTCTCACTCCACTACCATAGTCCCGGCTCTTGCATTCGTAGAAGCCGTAATCACCCGGCAAAAATTATCCACCTCCGAATCATGGACATGAGCAGTAAATTCAATTGCATCACGATAATCCGATTCGAAATTAACCGCTAATTTTTCTACTATACTCTTAACGAGGGTTACATCTTCATACGTACAGAATACCCTTACTGTAGTAGTGCGATGAACTGCGACCTTCTCACATAATTTCAATACTTCCTGAGTAGCATCTGAATATGCCCGTGCTAACCCTCCGATTCCCAATTTTACCCCCCCGAAATAGCGTGTGACGATAAGCAGTATATCACTCACATCATACTTTTGAAGCATGAATAACATTGGTTTTCCAGCTGTTCCGCTCGGCTCACCGTCGTCTGCAGTACGAAAGTCAAGACCGCCTAATCCCAAACGGTATGTATAGCAATTATGTGTTGCATCATAAAATTCAGCTCTTATTTGTTCCAAAATGGTCATTGCCTGTTCTTTACTGTGGACAGGAACTGCAGTAGCAATAAACCTTGAACCTTTCACTTTTATTTCAGCACGATTTTGCACGGTAATTGTATAATAAACGTCTTGGGAAGCATTCTGAAGCATTTTTTCTCAACAAAAAGGATTATATGAAAATTGGTATTGTATGTTATCCCACTTACGGAGGTAGCGGGGTTGTAGCTACGGAACTCGGCACATCACTCGCCAAACGTGGACATCAGGTTCATTTCATTACGTATGGCCAACCGATGCGATTAGACAGATTTCAGGACAATATATTTTTCCATGAAGTCGAAATGCCTAATTATCCGCTCTTTGAATTCCAGCTCTATTCACTCGCCCTAGCCGGCAAAATAATCGACGTGATAAAATACGAAAATCTCGACATTCTGCACGTTCATTATGCGATTCCCCATGCAATCAGCGGCTATCTTGCCAAGCAAACACTTCAAGGCACATCAAATGTAAAATTGGTAACAACCTTGCATGGTACAGATATAACACTCATCGGATTAGAACCGAGTTTCCTGCCGCTTGTAAAATTCTCAATCGAGCAATCGGATGCTGTTACGGCAGTTTCCAGGTTTCTGGCTGAGAAAACAAAGACCGGTTTCAACACTGAAAAAGAAATTCAGGTTATCAATAACTTTATTGATACCTCATCCTATAACCGTGATGAATGTCCCCAAATTCGTAAGAAGATAGCACCGAACGGTGAGAAAATTTTGATGCATATTTCCAATTTCAGACCAGTGAAACGGGTAATGGATACAGTGCTGATTTTGAATGAAGTTCTAAAATCTGTTCCGGCGATTCTTGTTTTAGTAGGGGATGGACCGGATCGTGCCGAAGCGGAACGATTGAGCCGTGAGCTTGGTATTGCTGAGTATGTAAGGTTTTTTGGAAAACAGAATGCACTTCCTGAGATACTATCGGCTGCTGATGTATTTTTGCTGCCAAGTCAGTCGGAGAGTTTCGGACTCTCGGC
>JACPWH010000014.1:3439-14546 GCA_016197185.1 Ignavibacteriota bacterium | reverse complement strand
GAACATATTTATCCCAAGCCTGTTCATCAATCATACATGGTTATGGAAAAATACCCGTTCGTTGTTCCGATTTACGGCTTTATTCAAGAAGAAAGGCAAAATCTGCCATGGGGATTCCTTACATTTATGAGAACTGACTCCCGAATTCAAGAGTATTTTCTGAATGCGGGTATAGTGCCGGGTTTCGGCAAATTTGATTTAGTTCCTTTGGAGGATTAAATGAAACAATGGGGAATTTTACTGCTTTTTGTTTTGGCAAGCAGTATTGCGTTTTCGCAGTCTAATTTGGACAAAGCGAAGAAATCATTTTCTGAGCGAAATTATGCAAAAGCGGGTGAGTTTGCAGCAGCTGCAATTAAAGAGAATCCTAAAAATACCGAGGCAATAATTATTGCCGGAGATGCTTTCTTTGAAACCGGAAAATTGGACTCGGCAATGAATTTGTATAAATCGGCTGAGAAAGTCAGCCCGAAAAATGCTGCAGCGGTTCGTAAAGTAGGGCAAGTATATATGAAGCAAGGGAATATACCCGAAGCAATTAAAACATTGCAGAGGGCTGTAAAATTGAACGACAAGGACGGCTATACATATTTAGCATTAGCTGAAGCACAGCTAAAATCGCAAACACCCGACCAAGCAGAGCAATCATTACTCAAAGCAAAAGAACTCAATAAGCAAATTCTGCAGGTATATACATTGCTGGGTGAATTTTATCAGACACGGGGCAAAGCCGACCCAGCCCGTTCTGCTTTTGAAGATGCTCTGAAAATTGATGCGAATCAGCTGGAAATCCGTAAAAAATTAGCTGCTGTAACACTTGATGATAATGAAAGAGACCCTGCACGTGATGAGCCTATTGCAGTGGATAAAGAACCATTCGTAGATTTGTCTATTCTCAACAGAAGTGTGATTTATCCACAGGTAGCAAAACGTGCCGGGATTGAAGGGAAGGTTTCCGTTAGGGTGTTGGTACGAAAAGACGGTAAGCCAAAGAAGAATTTTATCGTAGATTCAGATTCTGAGCTTCTCAATAAAAGTGCAGTAGATGCTATAATGCAAGCAAAGTTTCTGCCTGCAATTCAAAACGGTAAACCTCTTGCTTGTTGGCTGACTGTACCGATTTCATTTAAACTAAAATAACGAAATAATACTCATAGATTAAGAAACATACAAAACACAATAAGGAAACGCTGTACTATGAAATGGATAATTGCTTTTTTTGCGATTACACTTATACCAAATACCGGATTTGCTCAATCAAACTTCGAAAAAGCGAAGCAATTTGTTGCCGACCACGACTATCTCAATGCCTATCCATACGCATTGCCGGCAGTTAAAGACTCACCTAAAAACATTGAAGTCCTTCTTCTTGCAGGTGATATTTATTTGGAAATGGAAAAGGCTGATTCTGCAGTTCAATTTTATCTCAAAGCCGAAGATATTGACGATAAACCAATAGTCCTTCGTAAATTGGGTAAAGGACTTGCACGTACAGGTAAGTTTACAGAAGCTGTAAAGACTGTAAAAAAAGCGATCAAAAAAGACGAGAAAGACGCATATAACCTTCTCGCCCTTGCTGATGTGTATATTAAAGCCGATTCCCTGAAACTGGCGGAAATGACTATCATTTCTGCAAAGGATATTAATAAGAAAATTCCTGACGGTTTTGTAGCTTTAGGGGATTTGTATTATGCGCAAAGAATATATGAACTTGCCCGAATGAACTATGAAGAGGCATTAAAGCTTGACGAAAGTTTAACTGATGCACGAATCAAACTTGCAACTGCTTACTATAAATTGGCAAATGCGGAGCCGGATAAAGACCTTTCGAATGAGCTTTTCGGTCGTTCACTCAAGGAGTGGAATACCGTAACAAAAGCCGATCCTAAAAATGCAACAGCCTTCTACGAACAGGGCAAGATTTTCTTCCTTGCCGATAAATACGGCGAAGCCGCAAAGTCGTTCTATCAATATACTCTGTTACGTCCCGAAGGTTGGATGGGATTGTGGTATCTTGCTCAATCATCTTTCAAAATTGGGCAATATGATTCGGCTGTGAAACAACTGGATTTAGTTCGGACTAAGATTGACTCAGTAAAAGACCAGGCTACTTTAATGATAGCACAAAGTCAGTTTGAGCTTAAGAAGTATAAAGAATCTGCAGAAAATTATGCGATTGCAAAAAAGGTTGCCGATGTGAACCCTAAATTGAAATTTGAACTTGTTGACATTGAACGATGGGGGTATGCGGCAATTCTTTCAGGTGATACTGCAACTGCAATTCAGAACTTCAAAATTATTACCGATGGTGACAATAAGAAGTGTAACCTAATGTATCGTTTCGGATTCCTACTTCGAGAGCGAAAACAGTACACCGAAGCGATAGCACTATTTCGTAAGATGATAGCCGCAGATTGCCCCGACAGTATTTCTAAGGTAAATAGTATCAAAGCAAGGCTTTTTATCGGGATGAGTTTTTTTTCTGATAACAAGCCGGATTCGGCAATTGTTGCTCTAAAAGAATATCTTTCATTAGATCCGAATAATCTGTATGGACGGATAATGCTGTCCAATTCTTATGCTTCTTTGAAGCAAACAGACTCATCTAAAAAAACACTATTGGAAGCTCTTGAGGTAGGTAAGGCAAATCCTAATACAGTAAAACGTGATATGGAGAATGTTCTAGCTGAATTATGTAGAATTTACATTGATGCAAAGGACTATTCCAATCTCATGAAAATTGGGAAGCAATGGTCGGAAGTAAATCCAGAAGCAGTGAATGCTTATCTTTATATGGCTGTTGCAGCACAAGGTAATTCGGATAAAGAAGGTGCTTGCAAATATTATCGCGAAGTATTAAAACGTGATAAAGACAATAAAACCGCAAAGCAAAATATGAGAGCTCTCGGTTGTTAATCTACATTTTTTTCAATATTCTTTATTAGTTTGGCAGTCATTATATGGTTAAATCACTCTTTTCCCTACTCGTTCTCCTTATAGTAGTACATACTGTTCATGCACAAATAGGAGTAACAGCACTTATCAAAACGAAATTCACTGATGCAAGAACAGGACAGCCTGTATCACTTAAATATGAACTTGTCCCATCGGGTGGTGGAGCAAAAATTCGTGGAAGTACTCCATCAAGTGGTGAGTTCGAGCAAATTCTTACACCCGGCGAAACATATAAAGTCAATTGCAGAATGGCTGATGGAATAGCTGCTCCTATTACTTTTACCCTAAAACCAAGCAGTAGTTATTACGAACTATCGCAAACATTAGCAGTAAAAATCCTTAAAAAGGATGATATACTAGGAGATTGGACACTTTTTCAAACTGCTAAATCTACATTAACTTCCGAAAGTGATTTAATGGGGATTAAAGATATGATAACAGCTAATAGGGGATTGTATGTATCAATTTCTGTAGCCGGTGATATGGAAGTAAAGGGAAAAGCTATAGCTAAGGCAGCAAAGAAACCAAAGCCCGTTAAGAAATCCAAAAAAACCACAGCTGCAGTAGAACAGCCAATAGTTGATATTGTTGCTGAGAGAGTAGCTGCGGTGAATGCCTTTTTTGCACAAAATTTGAAACCTGAAGCATTGAAAAGAGTGACCGTTAAATCCGGTGCATCTCGAGCAGGAAGTAATGCTTGGGCTGTTGTTGGGGATATTAAATCTATGGATTAAATATTTAATCCATAGAAACAAAAAACGTAACCCGCTTATAAAGTAAGCGGGTTTTTTTGTTTATCAAAGATGTTTTGTGGAAGGTATATGAATCAGAACTTTTTGAACTAAATATACAGAGTTCGTTGTTTCTGTTGAACAAAAAGAGTAATGTGTTTTTAACGACTAACTAAACAAAAACCCTTAGTTCTATGCCTCTGACATATTGTTTATTATCCCTTATTCTCCGGTCTCGTCAACGTAAACACAGTAATCTCAGGTTCAATTGCAAGTCTAAGCGGAGGTCCTACCATCCCCATACCACGGTTTACATAAAGAATCTGGTCTTTATCGGTGTACATCCCTGCCCACTGCTTATAGACCATCCGCGCAAAACTGTAATCTTCACCTAAGATATGAATGCCCACTTGCCCTCCATGTGTATGCCCAGAAAGCATAACATCGATTGCAGGCATTTTCCCTCGTACTTGTTTATCCCAAAATGTAGGGTCATGTGCCATTAATATAGTTGGATTGGCAGTATTTAAACCGCTCATTGCTTCATTAATTCTACCAAAATTTTGTCCGAGCCCTGAATTGTCTATAGCTGCAAGATTCAGTTCACTACCATCGACACGAATAACGGAATTACTGTTTACCAACAAGTTGATACCTGCATCACGTATTCCATTCTTTAGTGTTTCGTGGTCCTCCTGCGACATATAATGGTCATGATTGCCAATTGATCCATACACACCTAATGGAGCAGATAACTTTTTCAATTCAGGAAAAGTTATCGAAAGTTCATTTGCATTAAAATTTACATAATCACCTGTTATGAGAATAATATCCGGTCGTAAACTCTCAATAATTAATCGAACTTCCCGCATCGGCTTAGAGGAAGAAAAAGAGCCTGAATGAATATCTGAAATTTGAACTATACGTAAACCTTCAAACTCAGGAGGTAATCCGCTAATAGGCAAAAAATGCTCATAAGTCTGAAAATCAAAAGCAGTACGGAACATTCCGTTCCCAGCAATAATAAAGGGTGCACCGGCAGTCATCCAAGCAGCTTTTTGGAGAAAATCACGACGGGGTACAATTACTGAATCAGGAGTATCATTTCCTGAACCTGAATGTGAAACTCTTGAATGTTTTTTTGATATTCTCTTATCATAAAATTCAATTATCAATTTGATACAAAAGATAATAAGGCGAGTAATATCCTTAAAAAGCAGTACGATTGAAATAATTAATTTAGGTAAATACCATATATATAATACTATCATGATATTATGCGATGTTATCGGGTTGTTTGCCTCAAATGATGATAGACGTACAAAGGCAAAAACCGAAATCATAATTGCAGCTACTATCCAAAGTGGCTTATACAACCATGGAGAATGTTTCCGCCGTCTTACATATTTCTGCCAATTATAAATAACATAGGTATCAAGAATAATAAACAGAGTGATATTGATTATCCAGAAAACCGAAAATTGTTGTTGGTGCATAGAATCTTATAATTGAATTCACAATAAAAAAGGGCAATCGCCGATTAAAAACGTTTGCCCTTCAAATATAATAATCGTCAAAATTAAACTACCTGACCTTTAGCACCAATCGATGGTGCATTTGTGATAGGAGACATATTAATTTTAGGGGCTAATTCCTCACCGCGAATTATTTGGTCAAGTTCCGCACCGTCCAAAATTTCACGTTCGAGAAGAATCTTTGATGTCTTATGCAATAAATCAATATTGTCACGAAGTAATTGTTCGGATTGTGCCATCGACTCAGTGAGTATTCTCCTAACCTCGTTATCAATTAGTCTTGCAGTTTCTTCACTATGGTCACGAGGTTGAGCAATTTCACGTCCTAAGAATACTTCTTCATGTTTATTGGCAAAAGTAACAGGACCGATTACATCACTCATACCCCATTCACATACCATTTTACGGGCAAGTGTAGAGGCACGTTCCAAATCACTGCTTGCACCTGTATTCATTTGTCCGAAAACGATTTTCTCTGCGGCACGTCCTGCAAGAAGAGTTACGATTTGTGTTTCGATGAAATCTTTAGAGTACGTATGTGCATCTTCATTAGGAAGATACGATGTAACACCCAAAGCACGACCACGGGGAATGATTGTTACTTTATGAACTGGATTGCTGTGCGGAAGTAGTTTTCCTGCAAGGGCGTGTCCCATTTCATGATAAGCAGTTGTTTCTTTTTCCTTATCGGAGATTACCATGCTCTTACGTTCTACTCCCATTAGGATTTTATCTTTTGCGCTTTCAAAGTCGTACATTGTTACCGTTTCGCCATTTCGACGTGCGGCAAAAAGAGCAGCTTCATTTACTAAATTAGCTAGGTCTGCACCTGAAAGTCCGGGTGTTCCACGAGCAATGATTTCGAGATTAACCTCAGAACTGAGCGGAATTGTTTTTGTATGAACTTTTAAGATACCTTCGCGACCTTTTACATCAGGGCGGTCAACAACCACTTGACGGTCGAAACGTCCCGGGCGAAGCAGTGCAGAATCAAGTACATCGGGACGGTTGGTAGCTGCAATGATAATTACACCGAGATTCTGTTCAAACCCGTCCATCTCTACAAGCAATTGATTAAGTGTTTGCTCGCGCTCATCATGTCCACCACCTAAACCTGCACCGCGTGAACGACCTACTGCGTCAATTTCATCAATAAACACAAGACATGGTGCACTGCGTTTAGCTTGGTCGAACAAGTCACGAACACGGCTTGCTCCTACTCCTACAAACATTTCAACAAAGTCCGCACCTGATATAGAGAAGAAAGGAACATTTGCCTCTCCTGAAACTGCACGTGCAAGTAATGTTTTGCCTGTTCCCGGAGGTCCTAATAGGAGAACACCGCGAGGAATCTTACCGCCAAGTTTTTGGAATTTGGCAGGTTCTTTGAGGAATTCGATTACTTCTTGAAGTTCATATTTAGCTTCGTCGCATCCGGCTACATCAGCAAAAGTTTTTCTATTTACACCAGTTTCATTCAAAAGGCGAGCACGTGATTTCCCAAAAGAAAAAATTCCTTTAGAACCGCCGTTTTGCATTCTGCGCATCATAAAGAAGAACACTCCGAAAATTAAAGCCCATGGGAGGATTGAATACATAAGCATTGTCCAAATATTTTCGCTATCTTTATAACTCCAGGTCATTCCTTTGGAAGCCCATATTTCTTCAGTTTTAGAATCAACTACACCAAGTTTTGTGGTAAAACCTGAAACTATTTCTTCTCTTCCGCTACGATTTACTTTTTGTGGTTCTTTGAGAATCCCATGTAATTCAAAATCATTCAACTGGGATTTTTCGATGACGGCAGATGCTATTTTACTGTTGTTAAGAAAATAACTGTATTCAGAGTAGGTGATCGGTTTCTCAGAATGTTCTTTGGTACCTAAAAAATTCCAAAGAAACAATAACCCGGAGATACCTATACCCCAAATTAATACTGTCTTCAAAATCTTGTTCATCGAGTCATTATTGCCGTTGTTATTGTTACCGCCTTGACCGAAATTATTATTGAATGGAGGTTTTGGTGACGGCTTTTTGTTGTTGGGAGAGCCATCGTTTTTCATTTCGTTCATTAGAAGTGTTTCCATATTGTATGAATGTTTTTAGCCGAAAAATGTGTAGAAATTATATCATAATTTGAATTAGATAAACATAAATTGAAGAGTAAGTCAATAAAGAGAGAAGTGGAAATTATCTACTTCACTATACTTACGTTTGCTATGACGAATGACGAATTGTGGAAATTGCTTTTAATTCGAAATTTTGTGGAAAAAGATGAAAGGAGAAGGAAGGAATATGTCTAAACGCTTATATAATCTTTACAAAAAGACGAGCAAATGATGCTCGTCTTTTATATAACAGTTAGATACAGTAAGTTATAAAACTTATATTATCCCTTAGCCTTCAGCAAATGCCAAACTTCTGCCAATGTCAGCCGTTTGCCATACGATAAAATACCAACCGTGAATATTTTTGAAGAGATGTAAATAACTCCAATAATGGAAACTATCATAAGTGCGATCGATAGAAGTATTTCCCAAAGTTCAGGTGTTTGGACCGCTATTCGAGCCGGCATAACAGAAGGTGTTAGAAAGGGAATATATGTCAGAACTTTTGCTAAAGTCCCGTTTGGGTTTGCTAAGAACGAGATAATAAGCACTAAGGGCATAACTGCTAACAAGATAATATATCCTGTAATGTTCTGTGCTTCCTGTTCAGTAGTAACTGTTGAGCCGATTCCGATCATCAACGATGCATAAAACATATATCCCAGGGCAGCAAAGAGTAAAGTAATAGGTAAATGTGCCGTAAGAGCAACTTGCATTCCAAATTGACTCCCTCCTATAATAGCCAGTAATCCCCAAACACCTCCTTGAACCAAACCAAGCCCTCCCAAACCAAGTAACTTCCCAAACATCAATTCACGTGCTGAACACGAAGAGAGAAGAACTTCCATTATCCGGTTGCTTTTTTCTTCGAGCAGGCTTCTTACCAATGCCTGACCGGTACTAGAAATTAAAAAGAAAATTAGGAATAAGGCAAAGAACACTGAAATATATTGCTTCAAGAAATCGGATCCTTCGGATTTTCCGTCTCTGGTTATTTTAATGCGGTCAAGTTTAACAGATCTGGTTATTTCTTTGAATTTATAGATGTCAACGTTGTTTCCTCTCAATTGATTATCAATGAATACACCCTCAATTTCACTTGAAACATTGCTAATGTCTTGCTCGCTGGCTACGTTTGTGCTGTAATACATAGCTTTACGTTCTTTCACTATATTTTGTGGAATTATAAAAATTCCTTCAAATTCTTCATTGAGGATACGTTGCTTATATTCTGTTATTACTTTATCAATATTCGTTCCTACAGCAGGAACAATGTCATACATAGGTTTTCCATCTTTTAATATATACTTGGAATGTAATGAATCTATGACAGTTTTTGTGAGTTGCTCTGTTGCATCATATATTGCATACGTTTTGGTCTCATCATTTTCCTTATTTATGAGCAACATAGGGATAACCATAAACGAAACAGAAATTAATGGGGTAACAAACAGAGCAACAACAAATGCTTTTGTACGAATCTTCTCTGTAAATTCCCAGCGGGCTACCATAAATAGTTTGGAAAGTGTCATTATTTCAATTCCTTTTGAGTTTGTGATAGAAAGTCTGACGATAAATTTTCAGCACCAACTACAGATGTAAAAATGGAAAGCAGGGATGGTGCAGATTTCTGCAGATTAACAATCTGTAGGTTAGGAATAAGTTCTTGAATCAACATATTGGTACTGACTCCTTGATGAAGTTCTATTTCTGCTTTGCCATGTTCAATTATAGCTCTCTCGACAATAGGTAATTGATGAATAAAAGTACCGTCACCTTCAAACTCCACCAAAAGAGTATTCCTAGTGAATTTCTGTTTGATAGATTCCAAACTTCCGTTGAGCACTGCTTGTCCTTTATTAATCAAAAGAATATCATCACAAATCGTTTCTGCACTTTCAAGCTGATGAGTGCAAAAAATAATTGCTTTTCCTTGCTTACGCAAATCCATTACAACTTCTTTGAATAGTATCTGATTCAAAGGGTCTAAACCTGAGAACGGTTCATCGAGAATGAGCAAATCAGGATTATGAATCACTGCTGCAATAAACTGAATTTTTTGTTGGTTTCCTTTGGAGAGTTCTTCTACCTTACGTTTCCCCATTCCACCAAGATTAAAACGTTCCAGCCATGGCTCAATCATCTTTCTTGAAGCAGCCGGAGGAACTTGCTTGAGTGAGGCAAAGTAGAGTAGGGTGTTTTCAATTGTACTTTTTTTATAGAGACCCCGTTCTTCGGGTAAGTAACCGAGTACATTCTTACTTTCTTCTGCAATAGGATGGTTATTAAGGGTTATTGAGCCGGCATCAGGCTGAATGATATTGAGAATCATTCTGATTGTAGTTGTTTTTCCTGCTCCGTTAGGTCCTAAGATTCCACAGATTCTTCTGTCGTTAACCTCAAATGAAAGGTTCTGTACGGCATGAATCCCACCTCGAAATGTTTTTGACAGATTGTTGATAACAAGCATTGTTTGCCTTAATTTATGAATACAAAAGTTTGAATACGGTTTTGTTTTGTACTTCTTCGTATATATGATTTCTCATAAAAAAAATACGCAACTGAATTTTAATTACTACTTTTTGACACATTACAGATTAACATTGTTATAATTCTAAAGAGTTTAGGAAGAACAATCATAGTTTATTCATTCAAAAAACCGATTATATTTCAATTTAGTGCTACTATGAAAAAAAATACATTTTGTTTCAGATTATTTCATTCACTAAAATTTCAGTATAAATTCTTGTAATCAATTTACGTAAATTTGTGCTAAACAAAAGGGTGAAATTCGCATGATTTACAGAAGATGAAACTACATAATGGAATGTTTATATATACCTGAATTATCCGGTACGAGCGAAGAAGTTTATATAGCCGGAGAGGAGTTCCGTCATTTACGTGCATTGCGTTTACACGAAGGTGAACAGTTGATGCTTACAAACGGTACAGGTATCTGCTCAATAGCTCAGGTAGTCCTTTATTCCAAAAATGAAGCAAAAGCTGTGATTAAGGAAATATTGCCTAATTATGGTGAGAATAGATATCATGGTCAAAAATATTTGTAGGAGATGTACATGGGAAATCCTTAAAAAATGAGAATGGGAGTGAGACATCACTTGTTTTAATTGGAGCAGAAGGAGGGTTTTCTCCAAAAGAACTAACTTTTTTAGAAAATGACCCGAGAACTACACTCATTTCGCTCGGAAACCGCAGGTTAAGAGCAGAAACGGCGGCAATTGTTGCATTGAGTTTATTGACTAAAGTCAATTAATTCACATATCCGATAAAAATTTTGCTTAATAGATATTGCAATTGTATTTTTGCACAAATTAGTTAATTTTCAATAAAATTTTCTTTCTAATATGATACGAAAAATAATACTTGGCGGGCTTTTTATCTTGCTGCCTGTTATGGCAAGTTCGCAAGGAATGATAGACGGATTTATGAGGGGTGCAGGGAAAGGTGTAGTGGCTCTCTCGTATTCAACTGAGAGTTATAAAGAATTCTACAAAGGTACTAATTTGGTTTCCGAGCCAAATTTAGGGACAATAAGTACACAGTCTGTTAGTTTGTTTGCTGCGGTAGGTTTGTTGGATCAATTAGATGTAATTGTCTCTCTGCCTTATGTTACAACATCGGCAGATCAAGGGTACTGGTCAAATCAATCGGCAATGCAGGACGGAGGATTCGCACTTAAATGGCGACCTTTGCAAATGAAAATCGAGAATGTGGGAACGGTTTCCGGAATTGTTGCAGCAGGATTATCTACTCGATT
>JACPWH010000014.1:0-3390 GCA_016197185.1 Ignavibacteriota bacterium | reverse complement strand
TTCAGTTCAAGCCGGATATATAAGACGCGGTGATGTAAATCTGGATCATGTTACAATTGATGGAAATATGAAAACAGCAGTACCGGATGCACTTGATATTTCTGCAAAAATAGGCTATGGAAACAGTGATTTTTATCTTGATGCATGGTATCAAAGTCAGTCTGCGAGAGGTGGTACAAATATCGGGGAACCGGGTGCCTCTTTCCCATCGAATGGAATTTCATTTTCTCGAATCGGAGTTACAGGATATTATCCTTTACCAATTTGGAATAAACAACTTGGCGTGAGTATTGGAGGGGCAAGTACTCTGGACGGACGTAATATAGGTAAATCAACTCGTATTTCCTTTGGTGTTGTTTATGGTTTAACTCTTTGGGAATAATAAATCACTGACTTTTTAAATAACAAATAAAACGTATTAAGGAATATCATGAAATTTCATAATTTTTTTCGTTCTTCATTGGTAATAGGAGCATTGGCTCTTCTATTCGTAACAGGTTGTAAGGAGGAAATATCTTCACCTGAATATCCTGTTTTACTTGCTGTAAGTAATGATACTACAGGCGGTGCATGGAAAACATATCTTATTGCATCACCTGATGAAGTAAAACTTCCTGCTCCTTCAGAAACCAATTCTGCAGAATATCAAGCAGAGCTTGCTGCTTTGAAAACTTCAATGTCATCAAGAACTGCAGAACAATTGAAGGATGCTAAGTATTGGGCTTCGGGAGCAGTTCTGCGTTGGAATCAAATTGCCCGTGCTTTGGTAGCCAAGTATAATGTAGCACCGGTTGCGGTCATAGATTCAGTTGGAAAAACTTCATATCCCGTTAAAAATGTACCTTTTGCTAATCCGCCTATTGCTTCAAGAATTTATTCATATTTGAGTGTAGCTCAATACGATGCTTTGGTTGCTACATGGAATATGAAGTATAAAGTAAACCGACCTTCTCCGAAGCAAATCGATAATTCGATTACAACAGCAATTGACGTACCCAATATGCCATCTTTCCCATCCGAGCATTCTGCTGTTGCAGCAGTTTCGTGTGAAGTACTCGCTTTCTTCTTTCCTGCTGAAAAGGACTATCTTGTCGGTTTGGCAATGAAACATGAAGATTCCCGCATCAGAATCGGTGCAAATGTAATGAGTGATATTACAGCAGGGGATTCGTTAGGTAAGTTCATATCTGCTAAAGCAATTGCCCGAGCTAAGACAGACGGAGCCGGTAATGCAGCTAAAGAAGATACACTGCGGTATCCTCACCGTACTGATGGACATACATGGGTACCTATTGAAATTCCAATCTCCGGAGCAACTCTTCGCCCGGGGATGTTGCCGTCATGGGGTAAAGTTAAGACATGGGCGGTTCCAAATGTAGATTTAGAGCGTCCTATGCCTCCACCTGCGATTGATTCAAAAGAATTCAAAGACGCACTTGCAGAAGTTAAATCAATTGCTGACACGCGCACTCGTGAGCAATGGAGAATTGCTGATTTATGGGCTGATGGTGCAAGTACATTCACTCCTCCCGGTAAATGGAATTACATTGCAGAAGGTCTCATCCGTAAAAATAATATGAATGAGCTTAGAGCCGCGAGAACGCTTGCGCTTATGAATATGTCGATAATGGATGCAGGAATTTGCTGTTGGGATGTAAAATATTTCCATTATGTACCACGCCCTTCACAAGTAGATCCATCGATTAAAACTGCTACAGGAGTACCGAATTTTCCGTCATATATGTCAGGTCATGCAACGTTTAGCGGGGCAGCAAGTACTGTACTTGGGTATATCTTTCCAAGCGAAGTGGGTTCTCTCAATGCTCAGGCGGATGAAGCAGCATTATCGAGACTGCTTGGTAGTATTCATTATCGTTTCGATAATGAAATAGGTTTAGCGTGCGGTAGAAATATCGCAGGTCATGCAGTTGCTCTCGGACGAGCCGACGGAGCTCCTTAATCGTCAATACATAAAATAAATATGTGGGGTGAAGAAATCTATGATGACTTCATCCCTTTTTTACAAGTTGTTGAATTTGCTATATTACTATTAATCCAATCATGCAAAAGAAATTATTGTTTTTCTTAGGTATTCTGATCTTGTTAACATTTGAGATTCTAAGAGTTTACCTTATAATGCCGATGCCGGGAAGTCAGCAGTCGAGTATGGTAGGATTTGCGTATTTTATCAATCAGTATATTTGGGGAATTAGAATAATAGGCATCATATTGCTGATTCCTTTTTTTAGAAACGGATATTCCAAAACGAAAATTTGGGGTAAAATCGGGTATATTTTACCCATTATATTGTATTGCTTGGTTTTCTATGCTACTAATTTTATGATGCTCGCCGAAAAGATATTCTTGGTAGTGAACAATAAGCAAATGGTTACAGTTGCTCAAAATAAAGTAGGAGAAGATCGCTTGATTATAGGAGTTGAATATAAAGGGCAGACACGTGCATATCCAATCGGAATTATCGGTTATCACCATCAGGTTACAGATACAATAAATGGAGAACCGATATTTGTAACCTATTGTACAGTATGCAGAACAGGGAGAGTGTATAGTCCTGTTATAAATGGAAAGCAAGAGAATTTCCGCTTAGTCGGGATGGATAGATTCAATGCGATGTTTGAAGATCAGACTACCAAAAGTTGGTGGCAACAGGCTACAGGAATAGCAGTTGCCGGTCCGTTAAAGGGTACTCAAATGAAAGAAATATTCAGTATGCAGATGAGGCTTTCAGAGTGGATTAAGTTACATCCTTCAACGCTTATCTTGCAACCTGATGTTGACTTTCAGCAGCAATACGATCGGTTAAAGAACTATGATGCAGGAAAAGGCGGTCCATTGACAAGGAAAGATTCTTCGCTATGGCAACATAAATCATGGGTGATCGGTATAATTTTACCAACACGTACTATGGCAGTAGATTGGAATCAATTGCAAAAAAGTAAGTTTATTGCCGATAAGGACTTTTCTTTAGTATTATTAAGTGATGGCAGCGGTTTCTATGCTTTTAACAATCATGTTGAAGATCAACTGTTATCATTTACTTACGACCCCGCAACAGGAATGATGACCGATACCCAAACGCAATCAAAATGGAATTTAGAAGGTGAATGTATAGAAGGTTCAATGAAGGGCAAATTCTTGCAAAAATTACCTGCATATCAAGAATTTTGGCATTCATGGCAAACATTCCATCCTGACACTAAGAAATTTGGTGAGTAATTGTAGGTGATAGTTTTACAGTAAATGTACACTGTTGTATTACAAAATATCATAGTCTTTGCCCTTCCGTTATAACTAATTTCGGAAGGGCTTTTTTACTTCTATGAATTAGTTCTAAGTTTTGTATTTTTGTATGTATAAGTATCAAACGGC
>JACPWH010000154.1 GCA_016197185.1 Ignavibacteriota bacterium | reverse complement strand
GGGGAATATATTATCGCCTCCGATGCTTCTGCTATTATTCAGCATACACGACAAGTTATTTATCTTAATGATAACGAAATGGCTGTTATTAATAGAGACGGATACACAACAAAGACTATTGACAACGAAACAACAAATGGTACGATTCATCAACTTGAATTTGATCTTAAAAGCATCGAAAAAGGTGGTTTTGAGCATTTTATGCTGAAGGAAATTTATGAACAACCTTCCACATTTCGGGATGCAATCCGAGGACGTTTATTAATTGAAGAAGGAAATGTAAAACTTGGTGGAATTAGAGTTGTAGCAGATAAACTTAGAAACGCAAAACGTTTGATTATTCTCGGCTGCGGTACTTCCTGGCATTCCGGTTTGGTTGGTGAATATATGATAGAGCGTTTGGCTCAAATCCCTGTTGAAGTGGAATATGCCTCAGAGTTTCGTTACCGTTCTCCTATCATTTACCCTGATGATGTTGTAATTGCTATTTCGCAATCGGGTGAAACTGCAGATACATACGCAGCTCTTCGCGAAGCAAAACTAAAGGGAGCGACTATACTTGGAATTGTAAATGTAGTCGGCAGCAGTATTGCTCGAGAAACCGATGCCGGAGTATATGCCCACGCAGGACCTGAAATTGGAGTGGCATCTACCAAGGCATTTACTTCACAACTTGCAGTGCTCTCTCTACTGGCATTATACTTAGGTAGATTACGTCACGTTTCGAGTACAGAGGGTAAACAGCTTGCAGAAGCACTATCAGCTATTCCTGAAAAAATCCAGTATATATTAGACCATGCAGATACTATCCGTGCTATTGCCAAAGAGTATGCCCATGCACAGAATTTTCTGTATCTTGGTCGTGGATATAATTTCCCTGTGGCACTCGAAGGTGCATTAAAACTCAAGGAAATCAGTTATATTCACGCTGAGGGTTATCCTGCTGCTGAAATGAAGCATGGTCCTATTGCATTGATTGACGATAATATGCCCGTTGTTTTTATTGCGACGAAAGATGATGTTTATGATAAGATTCTTTCCGGTATCGAAGAAGTTCGTGCACGTCGCGGTAAAGTGATTGCAATTGCAAGTGAAGGTGATACACAAATTGCAAAAGTAGCAAGTCACGTAATATATGTGCCAAATACTCTGCCGATGCTTATGCCTATCTTATCCGTTATCCCATTGCAGTTACTGGCATATTACACAGCTTTAGAGCGTGGATGTGATGTGGATATGCCTCGTAATCTGGCGAAGAGTGTAACTGTTGAATAGTAGAAATTTTGTAATATTTTAAAATATAAAATATGATTCTTTCCCTCAATGACCTCGATTTGAATGATCGTCGTGTTCTGGTACGTGTTGACTTTAATGTACCTTTGGATGAAACAGGTACAATTACAGACGACACCCGTATAATGGAGTCTCTCCCAACAATCCGATATATCATAGATCACGGAGGGCTTGCAATATTAATGTCACATTTGGGACGACCAAAAGGAAAAGTAAATCCTAAATACTCTCTTACACCTGTAGCTGAGCGTCTATCTTCCCTACTTGATCAACCCGTCTATTTTGCAAAAGATTGTATTGGGGCAAAAGCTGAAGAAGTAGTTCAAAGTCGAACTTCGGGCGAGGTAGTTCTGCTTGAGAATCTCCGTTTTTATCCCGAAGAAGAGGCAAATGACACTGAGTTTGCTGCAAAACTTGCACAATCGGGAGATATTTACATTAATGATGCTTTTGGAACTGCTCACCGTGCCCATGCTTCCACAGAAGCAATTGCGCATTGTTTTAATGAAAAGGGAGCCGGATTTTTACTTCAAAAAGAACTCAAATATTTAGGTGAGGCACTCTCGAAACCCGAGCGTCCATTTGTAGCAATTCTTGGTGGCTCTAAGGTTTCCGGTAAAATTGATGTAATAAAAGAATTGCTCACAAAGTGTGATTCAATTCTCATCGGCGGCGGTATGATGTTTACCTTCTATAAAGCTATGGGTTTGGAAATCGGCAACAGTTTACTTGAAAAAGATAAAGTTTCACTCGCTTCTGAATTGATTGCAGAAGCAAAAGAAATTGGTGTTGAAGTGATTTTGCCTGGTGATACAATTGTTGGAGATTCTTTCTCGAATGATGCCAATTACAAAAATGTAGAAGTACACCATATCAAAGAAGGATGGATGGGTATGGATATAGGAAAAAGAACCATTGACGAATTCAGCCGTATAATCCTAAATGCCAGAACTATTGTATGGAACGGACCAATGGGTGTGTTCGAAATGCCAAATTTTGCAGTTGGTACAAAGGCTATTGCAGAGGCATTAGTAGGCGCAACAAGATTAGGTGCAACCACAATAATCGGCGGCGGCGATTCTGCTGCTGCTATTTCTCAATTCCATCTCGAAAAACAAGTGACACATGTATCGACCGGAGGAGGTGCATCGCTTGAATTCCTTGAAGGTAAAGTGTTACCGGGAGTAAAAGCCCTGGAAGTATAAATTCTTTACTTTTTTATTTCTACAATCATATTTATTTTCAATGAGTATTTACGACCGAGACTATAATAGACCGCAACGTGGGGGATTTTCTTTTTTTCCTCCTGTACTGAAATCACTGTTGATTATCAATGTATTCATATTTTTATTACAGTACTTTTTCTTTGAAGGGTTTTCAATCGCCGGTGTCTCTTTGGAGTCGATTGTTTCAAAATATTTTGCCCTCCAACCAATCCAATCAGATAATTTTTACCCGTGGCAACTGATATCCTATCAATTTCTACATGGGGGAATTTCTCATGTCTTCTTTAATTTGTTTGCTTTATGGATGTTCGGTGCTGATTTGGAGAATTTATGGGGCTCTCGTCGCTTCCTGATGTTTTATCTTCTTTGCGGAATCGGTGCCGGCTTGGTTCAACTTGCAGTACAATTTGTTCCTGAGCTAGGTATGGGTCCAACAATAGGTGCATCCGGTGCAATATTTGGTGTTTTAGTTGCATTCGGACTTACATTCCCCGATCGTCCGATTATTATGTTTCCTATATTCTTCCCGATACCTGCAAAATATTTCGTTATGATATATGCAGCTATGAATTTATTCTCAGGGCTGACTGCTTCAAGTTCATCCAATGTTGCATATTTTGCACATATTGGGGGAGCTGTTTTCGGGTTTATTTTAGTTAAATTTGGAGATCAACTTCGGATATTTGAATTCATAGATAAGATTTTCAATATCTTTTCTCCTTCAGGTGCTCATTCTTCTCCTCCACGACCTGCATCACCATTGAGACGGGTTGATGTACATCAGCCTGCTGCACCTGTAATTATGCATAAATCAGGGCGGGGTTCGGGGTTTTATTATGAAGGTCAGGAAATTCCTCAGGGTCAGATTGATCTTATTCTTGATAAGATTTCTTCGAAAGGATTTCAGAGCTTAACAGATGAAGAGAAGAAAATATTATATGAAATCACGAATAAGAATAAAGACTGATGTACCTTCATGCGTTACCATGTTATAAAATAAAAAATCAAGTCATGGCAGTTGTTACAACTGCCATTCCGTATAGATGTTTAGAAGGAAGGTCGGTTGTAACAACCGACCTAACCTAAAATTTACAATCAGTTTATCTAAAAAACCTAAATCTATTAACAATGACTGAATTTCCTCTCTCCATTCTTCAATCTCAGCTTGAACAGCCGTATGCTGTCAAACCGTTTCGCAGAAGACTAAGCCGTCATGTGATGGTCGGTACAGTTCCTGTAGGCGGCACTGCCCCTGTAAGTGTCCAAACAATGACCAAAACAAAGACTGCTGATGTGGCTGCCACAGTAGCACAAATAAATCGCTGTGAAGAAGCCGGAGTGGATATTGTTCGCGTTACGGTTAACGATTGGGACGCAGCTGAGGCAATGGTTGAAATCGTTAAGCAGTCAAGAATCCCGATTGTAGCAGATATTCACTTTAATCATGTTTTTGCTCTCAAGGCTATAGAAGCCGGAGTAGCAAAGGTGAGAATCAATCCGGGTAATATAGGCTCACGGGACCGTATCAAACAGGTATTGGATGCAGCAAAAGAACGAGGAACTCCAATCCGTATCGGAGTAAATTCCGGCTCGCTAGAAGCAGACATTTTGGAAAAATACGGTTATCCAACAGCAGAAGCATTATTCGAAAGTGCCATGCGCCATGCTGAAATTGCTGCTGATTTTGGAGTGCATAATGTTATTATTTCTGTAAAATCAACTGATGTGCGACTGATGATAGAAGCATATCGAATGCTTGCCGAAAAGACCGACTTCCCTCTTCATCTTGGTGTTACCGAGGCAGGAACGGCGCGAGTAGGTACAATCAAGTCATCAGTTGGCATAGGAACATTACTTGCGGAAGGTATTGGTGATACAATCCGTGTTTCCCTTACAGACGAACCTGAAAAGGAAGTTGAAGTGGGTAAAGAAATTTTACGTTCACTCGGTCTTGCACAGCGTACAGTTGAAATTATCGCGTGCCCTACTTGCGGACGTTTGGAAGTTGATTTATTTAAGATTACGAATGAACTTGAGGAATCTCTAAAAGGAGTAAAAAAGCCTGTTAAGATTGCCTTGCTTGGATGCGTTGTAAATGGTCCGGGAGAAGCCAGTGAAGCTGATATAGGAATCGCTGCCGGCAAAGGTGTGGGTATTCTTTACCGTAAGGGTGTGGTTGTTCGGAGGGTAAAGGAATCGGAAATCGTACAAGCAGTAGTTGATGAAGTAATGACTTTTGAGCCTGAAATAGAAGCAGCCGAAGTGTTCTAAATTTCATCATTCAAAAAAAGATTGTTTGCAATTTAGAAAAAAGTTGTATTTTTGTACAGAGTTGAGCGGTAATCTCTCCCCTGAGAGCCGCGCCAAGACGCTCAAGTTCGCTGTAATTTGGTAAATTATAGCGGACTTTTTTGTTTTAAAGCATTCCGAAATTCAATCGAAAATTTTACATCTCTGTACTGCAGATAATTTTCAACAAATTGTTTCAATAATATTGCATGGTAATGCCCTATCCCTACCTACTTAAAATAAATAGAGTTACGCAAAAAAATCATCCATGTACTTTGCTTTGACGTGTGCGGTGAGCATTAAGGAGTAATCCTATACAGGTGAAGTTCACGATTAGTGAAGACCCCCCTGCACTTAAAAACGGCAAAGGAATCCCCATAACAGGGAACACACCAATAGCCATACCGATATTAACAAGAGTGTGATAGAGCATCAATGTAGCAACCCCTATACTCGTAATTGCCGAGAATTTATTTCGAGCAACGGAAGCTATTGTTACTGCCCTAAAAACAACCATTCCCAATAAAACGATTACCAATACACCACCCACAAATCCAAATTCTTCGGTTGGTACACAAAAAATAAAATCAGTCCACTGTTTTGGGATATACCTCAATTGCGTTTGCGTACCGTGCATGAAGCCTTTGCCCGTCAGCCCTCCACTGCCAACAGCCATTACTGACTGGATAACGTGATATCCCTTACCACGCGGATCACTTTCCGGGTTTAAGAATGTCTGGATTCTATCCTTTTGGTGTTGTTTTAAAACATCATAAACATAACTTGCCGAATACCCCAACCCAATTATCAGTGAAACTGCAACTATACTGAGAACAATTCCTCGCCTAAATAAAACTGCCCAAACAGAAAATATTGCGGCAACTACATAGAACCATGTTTTTCCGACAAATGCGCTTATTGCAGTCATTGGAGCAGCAACTAAAACAAAAAGCATGAATAAATCCACACCTGCCCAAAGCAATACCCCTAAAAGTAACGCTATAAATACTGATGCAGAGCCAAAATCCGGTTCAAGCATTATTAATGCAATAGGCACAGCAACTATCGCTACGGAAGTACCTAAATCTCTTAACGTTCGTAAATCTACACCTTTGCGAGAGATAAACTCGGCAAGTGCCAGTATCGTACCAATTTTTGCCAATTCAGATGGTTGAAAACCAACAGATCCCAAATACAGCCAACTTTTAGATCCGTAAACCGTTTTCCCGATAACTACCACTGCAACAAGAAGCAATAACGTAATGCCGTATATGCCATAAGCACTTAATGATATCCATCTTTCGGGCATGAATGTTATGCTTCCCATTACAATGAAACCAATCACTGTATATTGAAGTTGCTTAATGAAATACGGGCTCATTTTGCCGTCGAATGTAGCACTGTAGATTGAAATTAACCCAAGAGCTACCAGCATTGCTGCGGTAAGGAAAACTGACCAATCAAATAACTCGATAAAAGGTCTTTTCCCTGTAGAATATTCAACTGTATCGTCGAAGGTAAGATGTTGCATTAAAGGAAAGATTAGCTTTAGATTCGATTGATAAAATCCACCCCGATTGAACCGTCTTCAATGGTAAACTTGCTTACACTTCCATAAGCAATTCTAATATCAAATGACTTCTCAAAAGGAATGGCAAGCACATACATAAGCAAGCATCTGATGACACTTGCATGGGTAACAATCACAACTGTTTTATGGTTTTTAGAGGTAACTTCATCAAAAAATGCAACGGCTCGATTGAAAAGATCTGTATAAGATTCACCGTTAGGACATGGAAGATTTATTGCATTTCTCATCCATTCGTCAAGAGCAGTTTGGTCTATTTGCTCCCAACGTTTGAGTTCCCAATCACCAAAATTTAAATCTAAAAGACGTGCATCCGATTGAGACGGACGGCGGCTAAGATACTCGGCAAGCTGTACACAACGGCGAACGGGAGATGCAAGGAATATTGCATTATGTCTGTCGGGAATAAGTTTTGCAGTATCGCTCGCCTCTTGTAGGAAAGTAGAAGCAAGATGAACTTCAGACTGACCATAGCATATTGCTTTGTCTGCATTGAGAGAAGTGTGCCGTACTAAATAAATATCCACGCAAATAACTCTTAATTGATGTAGTGAAGAATATTTCGATTCTTTGTTTTAGAATGGCAAATTACCACTTTTTCCCTTAAAATGAGGGATTCCTGTCGTTATTATATGACTTTCAATGATTATTAAGTAGATGGAGATGTTTTTTACCATATCTGGATAACAGATTTGGGAAGTGATTGAACACTTCTTTGCGGACATAGGTCGATATATCGTATCGGGTATTTTAGAACTTTTCTAAATAAACGGATATTTGCCAATTTTCCGATACTTTTATTAATCTATGTTAAGTTAATTATCGTAACAACTTATTCTTATCATATCTTATAAGATAAAACCCTGAAACGCTTATTATACTAATTCTGTAAGTTTATAATCTATCAATTTTCTATATAGAGTCCGTTCGCTGATTCCAAGAGTTTTGGCAGCCAATCTTCTATTGCCTTCATAACGTGTAAGAGCTGATACGATAAGCTTTCGCTCCATTTCTTCTAAATTATACTCGTCTTCACTCAGAACTTTATCTGTTTTCTCTAATGATTTCGAGACAATTACCGGTACTTCAAATTTCTCTGAACGTAATTCTACAATCTGGTCAATAATTGCAGATATACCTCGCTTAATATCAGCAATTTCATTGCGAACTTCGAGAAGCGATCGCATAACTATATCACTTTCATTATGCTCTTCCCTTCTAATTGGTTCTGCAACATGTATAATCGCTCGTTTAGAGTTGTATGTTTCCTCTTCATAACTCGGAAGTGCAGGAGGAATATACTTTCTTAACAATTCAGGTGTAATATACTGCCCGTTTTCTAATGTAACTAACGTTTCTACAAAGTTCCTAAGTTCTCTTACATTACCTCGCCACGGCATATTTTCAAGAATAATAAGAGCTTCATCTGATATCCCCTCAAATTCAATATCATTCTTTGTGCATACTTTTGATGCAAAGTATTCAACAAGAAGTCCAATATCTTCAGGATGTTTTCTAAGTGGCGGCAATACTATTTGCACACTATTCAACCGGAAGAAAAGATCTTCTCTAAAATTCCCTTGACGGACTTCATACAGTAAATCCCTGTTTGTCGCAGCAATTACACGTACATCCACATGCTTCATTTCCGGTGAACCGACACGGGTAAATTCTCCACTTTCGAGTACTCTTAAGAGTTTAACTTGAGTTGAGATTGGCATTTCACCAATTTCATCAAGTAGAATAGTTCCTTTATCAGCCGATTCAAAAAAACCTTTCCTCTGCTCTATTGCACCCGTAAAAGCACCTTTTTCATGCCCGAACAGTTCAGATTCAAGCAATGTTTCCGGTATGGCTCCGCAATTAACACTAACAAACGGATGCTTTCTCCGTTTGCTAAGCCCGTGAATTGCATGAGCAAATACTTCTTTTCCTGTTCCTGTTTCACCTGTAATAAGTGTCGTTAAATCGGTGGGTGCTACCTGTACGAGGCGTTGAATCGGAGCAATCATTACTGCTGATGATGCTACAATTCCATACCGTAATTGTAAGAGATGGAGAATGTTTTGATCGTCGGTTGTATTCATTATGTCATTACTAACTTATATACTTAAAAACTTTATCTAAAGTAAATTTTGTTACTTTTCTCAAAAAATTCTACTTCCCTTCAGCTTTCATTTTCTTCCATTCAGTCCACCCGCCAAAATAAATGAACAGCCTTTTGAACCCAAAGTTTGCAAGTTGATCACATATTTCATGACTGAGGGGACATTCAGGACCTCCAGAACAATATGCTACTATCCGTTTATCACGTGGAAGACCTATAATTTCAGGAATGTGTTTTTGGAAGTCTTCAGGGAAGATATGGATTGCACCCGGTATGTGACCTTCGTTCCACTCATCATCATTACGAGCATCTATAAATAGCACATCTTTGTCCTCCAGCAGGCGCAGAACTTGAGCATAACTTACGGAAGCAGGTTTCATCTTTTCAGTAGAAGTTGTGGCTGGTGGTGTTTGTGTTGAAATGGAAGTTTGAGTTTTCACTACCGCAGTATTTGCTTTATCAGTACGAACTGTATCTTTCTTTATGGGAGATTGCTCAGTTACCTTTTGACCCGTTTGGGTTGTAGGTTGTGCTGTTTGGGCAATCGGCTCAGATGTTTGTGATGTTACTGGCGGAGCAGTTGTATTGCTTGCTGATGAAGATGGTGCAAACAAAAGTGAATCATCAGCTTGAACTAAAACTTGCTCTTCTCGAATAACGGGTATTCTTTTGGGAGAAGCAAAATAATTATAACTAAAACCAAGAAGTGAAGCTACAATAACAATAACAACAATTTCAAGCAGTAAAGACGATTTTTTCATAAGCTTATACGGAAAAAAATAGTAAAAAATTAAAAGCCTCTTAGGCTCGCTAAGCTCATCAATTATTCTTTTGAGTTCATCAGCATCCGATTGAATTATTCTTTCAGCACTGGAAATATCATCAGAATCTTGAAGATATGTTTTAGCAAGCCTTGATATTCTATTCCAAATCTGTCCCATGAGTTCTGATTGATTACGAAAACAATGAAAATTATAATAATGCAAAAATACGCCTGTTAGTACTGACAACAATAAAGAAAATTACGATTAATTTCATGACATTGTTTCAGTTTCGAAGTATTGATTACATCCGTGGACGAATGTGTTGTAAATTCCTTTTGTGGGAATTGCCCGCCGAACGCTATTTTTGTGATGTAATTTTTAGAAAACTCTCTTTTAATCAAGGAAAACATCATGGCAGTTACATTAGACGCTCTATTATCATTATCAAAACGTCGGGGTTTTGTATTCCAATCCTCAGAAATATACGGCGGCTTGAACGGCTGCTGGGATTATGGTCCTCTTGGAGTGGAATTGCTCCGTAATATCAAAGATGCTTGGTGGAAGGCTATGACCTATCGTGATGATATCGAAGGATTAGACGCTGCTATCCTTATGCACCCGAGAACATGGGAGGCAAGTGGACACTTAGCACAATTCTCCGATCCTATGATTGATAATAAAACAAGCAAAGCGAGATATAGAGCTGATACTCTAATCGAGGAACATATTGCCAAACTACGTAAAAAAGGTAAATCCGATCAAGCTGATGCAGTAGAGAAACGCCTCGAAAAATGCAATGAACCCTCAGATTATCATGCAATTATTATTGAAGAAGAAATAACCGATCCGGTATCGGGTACAAAAGAATGGACTGATGTACGTTATTTCAACCTTATGTTCAAAACTTTTGTAGGACCGGTAGAGGATGTAAGCAATGCAGTTTACCTCCGCCCCGAAACAGCTCAGGGAATTTTTGTGAATTTCAAGAATGTAATGGAGTCCTCACGGCAAAAACCACCATTCGGAATTGCTCAAATAGGAAAGTCTTTCCGAAATGAAATCAACACAAAGAACTTTCTTTTCCGTACCCGCGAATTCGAACAAATGGAGATGCAGTATTTCATACCTCCCGGGACCGAACCCGAGCAATTTGAGTATTGGCGTGAACAACGCTGGAACTGGTTTTTGCAGTATGGTATGAGCTCTGATGTACTCAGATTCAAACCACATGAAAAATTAGCGCATTATGCTGCGGCTGCTGTTGACATAGAATATCTTTTCCCGTTTGGTTGGGGAGAAATTGAAGGGATACATTCTCGTACCGATTATGATTTGAAACAACATCAGGAATTTTCAGGAAAAAAACTTGAGTTCGTGAATACGGTTAATGGCGAACGGTATGTTCCGTATGTGATTGAAACTGCAGTAGGTGCCTCAAGATCATTCATGGCATTCCTTTGTAATGCCTATGATGAAGAAGAAGTAGAAGGTGAAAACGGAAAAACTGAAAAGCGTGTAGTTTTGCGTTTCCATCCGAAACTTGCACCCGTAAAAGCTGCTATCTTCCCTCTTACAAATAAAGACGGACTTCCTGAAAAAGCACAACCGCTTTATCAGGATTTGCTTAGTAGTTTCAGAGTGCAATACGACGTAACAGGTTCAATCGGAAAGCGTTACCGCAGACAAGATGAAATCGGAACTCCATTCTGTATAACAGTTGATAATGATTCTTTGGTTGACAATGCAGCTACAGTCCGTTCACGTGATACTATGCTTCAAGAGCGTATTCCGATTGATAGGATTAAAGAATATTTGCTTGCAAAATTGGGGTAGGTTCAGTATTGTATCCACTGACGCATGACCTAAATTGATTTTACAACTAATCAATGCACGTAGGTATTCAACTGTCAATCAATATAGACGATTAGAAGTCAGGTCGGTTGTAATAACCGACCTGACTTAAATTTTTAGAAATATGCCCTTTAGATGCGTAGAATACATAGTTTTTTTCAAAGAAATTGTAACTTATGCAGCAAGCACTTCTCTAAAATGCCCTGTAAATTCATCTACATCCGCCTTCGTAATTGTTAACGGGGGTAAAAGACGAATCACATTCCCTGCGGTTGAATTGGCAATCACGCCTCGAGACAGAAGAGAAGTAACAAATGCTAATGCTTCACCATTAACCACTATCCCCTGCATCAATCCACGTCCGCGTAATTCAAGAATTATATTCGGAAATTCATTTTGAATCTTCGACAGTTCACTTTTGAGATACTCCCCTATCTTGAGGGCGTTACTCATGATTCCTTTCTCAAGTTCATCGAGAACGACC
>JACPWH010000013.1 GCA_016197185.1 Ignavibacteriota bacterium | reverse complement strand
TCATAGGTCATTTGCAGAAATTTTTGATTCATTGGCCCCTATTGGTTAGTTTAAGATGAGCAAAGGGTTTAAGGTCTTTCATTTTTAGATACAGCGTTGGTTGTGCAGAGATCTTCACCTTGGCAAAGCCTAGCCAGCAGCCAAGTATCGAACCTTGCGTAGTATCTGATAACAAACACTGCGAAGCGTAGATAGGAAGGTAAATAGGTTGGGGCATCATTAACAATAGGCACACCAAGGCAAAGCGCATAAAGATACTTCCAGAGTTCGTAACTCCGGCATGTTACTCAAGGGATTATTCGAAACAAGAGAGATTCCCTGTTTTCGGGGAAACCCCGTAGAGCTAAATAAGCCTATAGAGCAAGGGTGGCTCGAAGAAATAGAGGAAGTCGACCAGTTCATAGAGTACTCTGAGATAGAGAGAGCCTATTACATGGGGAAGAGACTAGCGTCGATTGAATCTTTCTAAGGAGGTAGGAACTCTATCCCATGGGAGAAAGTAGGGTTTTTTATCTATTCTAAATGTTCCTTGACGCACCTGAGATCTTGTGACATAATCTAATTATTATTGTCATAAGGCTGTCTATGTCCTTAAAC
Organism: Ignavibacteriota bacterium; assembly: GCA_016197185.1. GTDB lineage: Bacteria > Bacteroidota > Ignavibacteria > Kapaibacteriales > UBA961 > JADJXV01. Next base: position 2,913 of record JACPWH010000013.1, on the reverse strand, counting down.
CCTAACTTTAGCATTACGAATCAGATTGCCTCAGCCCTGACTAAGATAGAACGTGCTCGCGGCTTTTTAGAAGCAGCTCGACTATCAGAGGAATGGATCGCTAAAATGCAGGCGAAAATTTTGATTTTAGAAGCCCACTATACTACGCACATTGAAGGAACCCACCTGACGATGGATCAATCTGAAAAACTTCTGACTGGACAAAAAGTTTTAGAAGCGGACCCAGAAGATATAAAGGAGCTTTTAAACTATAAATTAGCTTTTGAGCTCGTTGCTGATTATATAGGAAACGGCGAACCGATCACTGAAGGGCTAATCCGTGAAATTCACAAGAAACTTGTCCACGGCGTCCGCGGTAACTCTGCAGCTCCTGGAGAATATAGAAAGACACAAAATTATGTGGTCAACTCTAAAACCAAAGAAGTTATTTATACTCCCCCTCCACCCTATGAAGTTCCTTTGATGATGGTGGAGCTCGTTAATTGGCTAAAAAATAAATCTGGAATGAACCCCATTCTTGTGGCAGGAATTGCGCAATTCCAGCTCGTTCATATCCATCCTTTTTTAGATGGAAATGGCCGCACTGCACGTCTACTTTCTACCCTTTGCCTCTATAAGACAGGCTATGACTTTAAACGTCTTTTTACAATCAGCGAATACTATGATAGAGATCGTGCAAACTACTATAAAGCGATTCGGTCAGTTCGCGGAAATAAAATGGATATGACAAAGTGGCTTGAGTATTTTGTACATGGTTTAGCAACTCAGATGCAAGAAATGCAAAATAGTGGACATCAAATCATGAAATTAGACGTGCTTGCTTTAGAGCATGGTTTGTCAAAAAGGGAAAAAATTGCTCTTGAAAAGGCATTGGACCCTGAGGGGTTATCTATCAAAGAATACCAAGAGCTTTGTCCTAACACCAGCAAGAGAACTCTCCAGCGTGAATTAAAAAATTTAGTTAGCATTGGTTTGCTTCGGGTTAAAGGAGCCACTAATGACAGATGTTATTTTGCAAACTTGTGACAAACTTATGACATAACTTGTGACAACTCGTGACAAAACTAATGAAACCTGCAATCACTGGATAAGAAATAGGAAAAAGCAACTAGCGACCTCGTCGGGGTACAGATGGACAGCACGTGCAGAAAGATAAATAACGGAGCCTGTGAGATCCAGTAGAAATTAGGATGCTCTGCCAGAATGCTAATGGTTCAAGGATCTTAGCATTGTGCACTATCCATAACCAACAGAATAATGGAATACATAACAGTTATTGTATCGTCACACCCCAGCTTGCACTTAGACGGCTAAACACATTTAAGCTTTTAGATACTAAATAAATTACGGCAGAACTTATATTTAAGCTTCTTAAATTTAAAGACATATTTTTTGTGAGTTGAAAACATGCTATTGTCCAAATTACAGCATTTGTAATATATTCGCGATATGAAACATTCAACTGCAGGGATTAACCTTTTACGCCATCTGGCGCATCAAGGGCTTAAAATCTTTACAATAGGTCAAGCTCAAGAAACCGCGCGTCAGGAAGGAATAAACCCCGGATATGTGGCTGAGGCTTTGCATCACCTGCTTAAAGGGAAATGGATAATACGTTTAAAGCGCGGGGTCTATGCATTTAGCATACATTCTGGTTTTGGGCCCTCTCCCCATGAATTTGAAGTTTCTCAAGCCCTTATTCCTTATTCAGCAATCAGTCATTGGACTGCTATGCATTATCATCACCTTACCCAACAAACGCCTAATAAAATTTTTTCAATTACCCCAACAACAACCTCAATTCCTCGATCTATTGGTAAAGGGATGTATCATTTTATTAAAATTAAAAAGGAATATTATTTTGGAATCGAAAAAGTATGGATTGGAGAAGCACAAATTCAAATTACCAATCCAGAAAGAACACTGCTCGATGGCCTTATGGCTCCTCAATATTGCGGGGATTTTCAAGAGGTCCTACAAGGATTTAAAATGCTGGGAAATAAAATGAATCTTGAAAGGATGGTTGCCTATTCTCTCAGGCTTAACCAAGCTACTGTCAAACGACTTGGCTGGATCCTTGAAAAGTTGGGTACTGACGAGCTTTCTTTGAAACAACTCTTACAATTGCCCACTAAAGGATATCGTAAGCTCGACCCTTGTGGACCTTTAAAAGGCCCCTACAATAAAAAATGGATGATCCAGGAGAATATAGGAATCTCATGACCCTTAAGCCCCTAAGAAAACGCCTTGAAGAGGTCTCCAAAAGGACTTCCTTACGTTTAGATATCATACAGCAGGATTATCTTTTATCTTGGTTACTCATTGGTATTTTCCAGCATCCGCAATTGAAATCCACTCTTGTATTTAAAGGGGGCACCTCTTTAAAAAAGGGGTACTTTGGAGAATATCGTTTTTCTGAAGATCTTGATTTTACTATGCGCGGGGGAACAACTCCTCCAAACCTATTAAAGCTTATTACCGAAGCCTGTAAACAAGCAGAAGAACAGATGCGGGAGTATGCACCCATTTGGTTAAATGTAAAAAAATATGAAGAAAAACAGCCACACCCGGAAGGACAGCAAGCCTTTACCGTTAATGCTCAATTTCCATGGCAATCAGAACCTTTAACAAAAGCTATGATTGAGATTTCACAAGATGAAGCCATTGTGTTTGAATTAACGAGAAAACGCCTTCTTCATAATTATGGAGAGGCTATTGAGCAGGAAATGTATGTGTACTCTCTGGAGTAAATCATTCTTGAAAAATTGAGAGCCATTCTGCAACATACAAAAAAACTTCATGAAAGAGCTTGACACCTGTGGAGGATACTATCGGGCATGGGAGCTATGCTAATGCCTTTTTCTTCTTGCTTGGGATAGGCATACTTTGGTCTAACGATTTCTTTGAGATAAT
>JACPWH010000012.1 GCA_016197185.1 Ignavibacteriota bacterium | reverse complement strand
TTTACATTGTTTGATATGCGTGCCTTAAAAACAGTCTATATGTGTAAAAACTCAATGGAAATTTCTGTTCCTTCAAATAGTTGGGTGAATGTAAAGCATGGATTCAACGATACAGGGGTTGAACTTGTTTACGATACATTTAATAGAGAATTAAAGAAAATCTTTCCAATCCCCAATCAATAATATTATGTAATTTTGAAATACTAGTTGTATGATTCAATAAAAACTTCAAGTATTACTTGAATACTCAGAATCTGTTTTTTAATAATTCTTAAGGATTTACATGATAAACCTTCTCATCGTATGGTTAATAAATTCCGTAGCAATCTATGGAACAGCAGCACTTCTGCCCGGTATATCCATCAAAAGCTTTAAGACAGCACTTATTGCAGCTATAATTTTAGGGCTATTGAATGCAATCCTAAAGCCGATTCTGTCCTTCTTTTCAATTCCTTTAATATTTCTAACACTTGGGTTATTTACACTGGTGATTAATGGTGTAGTATTATGGATTGCAGCCGGTGTTATGGATGGATTCGAGATAAAGGGATTTTGGTCGGCAATGCTTGGTGCGATTGTTATTTCGATAATATCGAGTATTCTGAGTTCGATGTTTAATGTGAAGTGATTGATGAGTTTGAATAGTGAATGTTTTAGATAGATTGTGTTTAAGAATATGATTTTTTGATAATCCCAAAGGGATTAAATGGTTATAGCAATTGTATTCCCCGATGAATGTTCGACCCCGATGGGGTTGTATGGAGTGTAAAGCTCTCTTTTCTATAAACATTGGAATCCTTCGGATTCTTTGAGACACAAAAAAACACGCTTTTACAAATAATATGTAAAAGCGTGCTTTTATTTCCGCTGTCTTGTCACTTACTTACCGACTTTTCTTTTTGTGACGGTTTTTGCGAAGGCGTTTCTTTCTTTTGTGAGTAGCCATTTTATGGCGTTTACGTTTTTTGCCGCAGGGCATGAGATACCTCGTGAAATTATATATGAAACTATGGATTTGCTGAAATTTTGCTTAAAATGTCCTGTGCTCTGGCAGCAATGTCGGGATATAATTGTGAGGCGGCACATTGTTTGAACCATCTCACGGCTTCTTGTGTATTACCCTGCTCAAGATACATACCACCAAGATTATACATGGCAATTGCTTGTTGTGGGTCGGCATTAATCACGCCTTTAACAACGTTAATACCTTCTTCCTGTTTGTTTGTCTTGAATAATGCGTACCCGTAATCAATTTTGACAGATACATTGTCAGCATCAAATTTTTCGAGGTATCGCTTGTAGAGTGCCGCTGCCGTTACAAAGTCCCCTTTATCGTAATTTGTGTTGGCAAGAGCAAAAGTTTGATCTTTATTCGGCTTAGATTGCTCCAAAACATATCGGGAGATTCCAAAAGAAAGTCCTGCAACTACTACAAGGATGGCAACTATCAGAACCAAACTTCCGATTGCTCGCTTTTGTGAACTGCTCTCATCAGCGGCATTTGCCTGCTGCGCATTTCTGCGGCGGCTTTTGGGACTCATTGTATCTGAAAACGTTGTTTAACAAGCGAAACCGGTGTATTACTTCGTTGCTTTTTTAGCTTTTTTTACTTTTGCAGCTTTTGCAACTTTAGGTGCCTTTGCAGCTTTTGGCTTAGGGTCTTTCATGTCTGCATCTACACGGTCTTGGAATTCCGGTGAAGTCTTGAACACAGGTACATATCTTTTTTCAAGGGATACTGGTGCACCTGTACGAGGATTACGAGCTAAACGTGATTTGCGACTTTTAACAGTAAAAACACCAAAACCGCGTAATTCAATGCGTTGACCTTCTGCAAGAGCATCTTTAATGCTTGTAAATACACCTTCTACCACTGCTTTGGTTTCTACCTTTGTCAAACCTGTTTGGCTGGCAATTGACTCTACAATATCTGCTTTTGTCATTGTATTTTTCTCTATAATATGAACATAATGAACTATTTACGAATACAAAAATACAAAAACTGAAATAAGTAGCAAATTAATGTCAATAATTTTTCTTCAAAACCTTCGTTTTCACAAAAAAAAGCATCTTTTTCACGTAAAAATTGATGATTCTTTGAATTTTAACACGATTAGGCGTAAATTTGCTTTTTATAAGTAGTGCTATTTCTTTGACTACTATTGGTTTTTTCTTCTTCTACATTGATTTAAGAACGTTTGATGAATATTCTTTACCCCTGCAATATGGTTTTGTTTAACACAATCGAAGGGTTATGTTTATGAGTCGCAATTGGATTGAAGGACAGTCTCTTGACGATAAGTCCCTCCAGGAGAATATTCGGACTTCCGGTATTATGCCCCGCCACATAGCTATTATTATGGACGGAAACGGGCGTTGGGCAATTGAAAACGGGCGTGCGCGAACATCCGGGCATGAAGAAGGTATAAACAGCGTTCGTGATATTGTAAAGGCATCCTCTCAACTTGGAGTGCAATACCTAACTCTTTACGCGTTTTCTATGGAAAATTGGAAACGTCCGCGAACAGAAGTAAATATTCTGATGAAACTCCTTGAATTCTATTTAAAACAAGAGATTGATGAACTGCACCTTAATAATGTACGACTTCTTGCCATCGGAAAACTCAATGCTCTCCCAAAGAGCATTCATAAGTTGCTACTAACGTCAATTGAACGTACAAAAAACAATACCGGTTTGACTCTTACATTAGCACTCAGCTATAGCGGTCGTTGGGATATAGTACGTGCAATGCAGATGATCGCTCTCGATGTAAGGCGGGGGAAACTTTCGCCCGAAGACATAAATGAAGAAAGGGTTGCTTCGTATTTAGTAACAAATAATGTGCCCGATCCCGATTTGCTTATCCGTACAAGTGGCGAAATGCGCCTCAGTAATTTCTTATTGTGGGAAACTGCATATTCGGAAATTTATATTACCGAGCAGTTTTGGCCCGCTTTCCGTCGTAAGGACCTTTATCATGCAGTCCATAATTTTATGAGCCGCGAACGTCGTTTCGGTAAAACTTCAGCACAAATCCTAACCGAACAATCGGACGGACATTCACCAAAAAACTATTTTCAGAGAGTAATGGATGCGATTAATTCCCTCTAAAACCACCGGTGCACTCATAGCAGTAGTATTCTTTCTGCTTTTAGGTATCGGGTTTGCTCAGCAACCGCCTCGCAAATATAAAATTGCAGGTATTAGTGTTGAAGGTAATAAGTTCTCGGATGAGCAGACTATTATATCTCTGTCAGGATTACGAGTCGGAAGTGAAGTTGATATACCGGGTCGTGAATTGCAGGACGCTATCAAATCGCTATGGCTAAGGAATCAATTTTCGGATGTAGATATTGTTGTTGAAAAATCAACTCCTCTTGGTGTGTTTTTTACCATTAAAGTAAAAGAATATTCCCGTTTTAGTTGGCTGGAAGTGATTGGCAGCGACAAGGTTTCCTATTCTGATATAAAAAAAGCGGTAGGCCACTCCCGGGGGGATATACTTTCCCCCTACGATGCATATCTCTCTGCTAAAGCGGTGAAAGCCCTCTATGATAAGGAGGGTATGATGTATGCGACGGTGAAGCCGGAAATTGTTCCGACCGATACTGCTTCATATTCACGTTTAGTGCTTACAATCCAAGAAGGTGTGGAGTTTCATGTATCTTCGGTATCATTCACAGGCAATACTAAAGTTTCATCGGGTGACTTGGAAGGGGCTCTTGAAGATACGCACTCAAAACCCTGGTGGAAGTTTTGGCGTTCTTCTAAATTTGATAAAAATAAATATGATGAAGATAAAGTAAAGTTGATTCAGGAATATAAACGGCGTGGATTCATTGATGCTGAAATTATCCGTGACACACTTAAATTTGATCCGCCTAATGAAGAAGTTGCAATTCAGATTGATGTTCGTGAGGGTAAACAATTTATTCTACGCAGTGTCCATTTTGAAGGGAACACAGTTTACCCCGAAGAACTGCTTATACGTCGTTTAAGTGTACGAACAGGAGAACCTTATGATGTAGAGCGGTTTGATAAAAATCTAAGTGCGAATGAAGACCAAACCGATGTTGCTTCGTTGTATCTTGATAACGGATATTTAAGCTATCAGGGTGTTAAAGAAGAAAAAAGAGTCGGAGAAGATTCAGTAGATATTGTCGTCCGTGTTTTTGAAAAAGATCGCTTTACCATTCGTAGAGTTGAAATTATAGGAAATACGAAGACCAAAGATAAAGTAATCCGCAGGGAACTTTACACACGTCCCGGGGATTATTTCAGCCGTTCGGCAATTATCCGAAGTATTCGTGCATTGGGTGTGCTTAATTACTTTAATCCTGAAGCACTACAGCACAAAGATTTGGTAAAACCGGTGGATAATACACGTGTAGATGTTATCTATAAAGTGGAAGAACGCTCTACCGATACTTTCAATGCATCTCTGGGAGTGGCAGGGTCATTAGGCTTGACAGGCTCTGTTGGTGTTACGTTTAATAACTTTTCGATTAGTGAACCGTTGCGTGGCGGCGGGGGGCAAATTCTTAATATAAACGCTGAATTCGGACAGGGAAGTACATATCAAACCACATCAATAAGTTTTACAGAGCCGTGGTTAAATAATGAGCCCACAACGTTAGGTGTTAATCTCTATCGAACAAGACAGCAATATACATACGACCTTGAGCAAATAGGCGGTCAGATAAATATAGGACGCCGTTTGCGTTGGCCAGATGATTATTTCCGTGTTGACGGTTCACTCCGTATCCAAAGTTTGAATAATCGCGGCTCATCGGTTTATGCTCAGGGTTTGTCGAGTGAAATTAGTGTGGGTGGAAGTATATCCCGTGTGAGTCTGGACAATCTGGTTTTTCCGACAAGCGGCTCTAAGTTCATTTATTCTTCTCAGATTGCTCTTGGCTCAGTAGGACTTGGTACAACAGATTATTGGAAAAATTCGGTTCAATTTGAATTTATCAATCCATTGCTTTCGATTGACGGCAATACGAGATTAGTTCTTTATTTAACCTCGGATATGGGGTATGTAACAGGTGTTGGCAAGGATACTACAAATATTCCGCCCAATCAACGTTTTTATATGGGTGGAAACGGTTTAGGTGGATTTAATCTTACACCGCTCAGAGGTTACCCTGATAATTCATTGGGTCCGATTAACAGCGATAACTATGTATTAGGCGGCAGGTTGATGATGCGTCATAATTTGGAATTGCGTTTTGCACTTTCGCTTAATCCGATGCCGATTTATCTGCTTGCTTTTGCTGAAGCAGGGAATGTATGGGACGGATTGCAACATGCCGACCCGTTTGATTTGAAGCGATCCGCGGGTGTGGGTGTTCGATTGTTGCTTAATCCAATAGGATTATTGGGCTTTGACTATGGCTATGGATTCGATCCGATTGGTGCAGTAGGCGAGAAATCAGGATGGCGTTTTCACTTTCAGTTCGGTAGGTAACACTAGTTTGAAAAGTTGACTTTATTATTTATTTTCATAATTTTATTATTTATCAAGGGTTTTTTTAATGAAAAAAGCAGTAGTTTTTCTTGCAGTTACTTTGGCTTGCCTTTTTAGCACCAAGACTGCTAACGCTCAAGCGTTGAAATTAGGATACGTGGACACAGAAACAATTTTGAAGCAACTTCCTGATGCGCTCGAAGCAGATAGAAAGCTAAAAGATATTGCCAGCAAGTATCAAGACACTCTCAAAAAGTTTGAAGACGACCTCAAAAACAAGTACGAGGCATACAAAAAGCAAGAAGCAATGATGACTGCCGATGCTAAGAAAAAAGAAGAAGAGCAACTCAAAGGTATCCAGCAAGTATATCTTCAATACCAAGAAGAGAAATTTGGTCAGACTGGTGAAATTGCTCGTATGCGCGAAACGTTTATGACACCGATCCGTGAGAAAATTCTCAATACTATCAAAGAAGTATCCAAAGAAGAAAAAATCAGTTTTGTATTCGACAAAACAAATCCCGGATTACTCTACGGCGATGAAAAATATGACATCACATTCAAAGTAATTGACAAGATTAAACGTAAATAATCGTTTGTATCAAATAATACTGTAAGTGGTTAAGTCAGTATAGCTTGACCGCTTTTATTTCATTGTAAAGATACTCATAAATCATATTTGCTTATTGCCAAATTTTCTACCGTTAACTTTTGTTTATCTAAACCAGTTTGATTCTTATGAAAAAGTATCTTTTGGCAATCTTTGTTGTTGTCGGCTTTTTGTTTTGCACACATAATTCAGCTTTCTCGCAAAAAATCGGTTATATTTCTTCACAAACTATCCGTGAAAAATTTCCTGAAGCACAGCAAGCTCAGCAGCGACTCCAATCTATGGTTGATGACTGGAAACGTGAGCTTGATGAGCAGCAAAAAGCAATAACAGACCTCGAAAATGAAATCAAGAAAAATCGCTTGATTTGGACTGATATCGAGCGACAAGAAAAAGAAACGCTCATGGAGCGCAAGAAAAAAGAACGTGAAGAATACGCAACCAAAAAATTTGGTCCAAACGGAGAATATGATGCAGCTATCACTATGGTTTTCAAGGGTGTAGAAGAGAAAATTTTTGCAGCGGTTCAGGAAGTGTCCCTCGAAGAAAACTTTGATATTGTATGGGATAAATCGTCACAACCACTAACATTCATAAACCCTAAATATGATATGACTGTAAAGGTTATGAAAAAACTCGGTATATCGGTAGAAGATTTGGAAAAGCAACAGGAAGAAGCTGTAAAAAGCGATCCACGTAATAAAGAAAAGGAAAAACCTGCTACAACAAAGCAGCGTACAAAAAGTCGTACTGATGATGTTCCTTCTAAAGAAATTCCACGCTAAGAGACAATCTGTGCAGCAGCCCCAAAAATTACAGGTTCATAAATCAGTAGCTGAGATTGCCGCCATTATTGGAGGTGAAATTATCGGCGATTCGTCTGTTGTTGTTTCACGGGTGCAACGTATTGAATTTGCAACTCAAGGGGATATTAGCTTCCTTTCAAATAGAAAATACGTTAAGTTCCTGAATGCAACAAATGCATCATGCTTGATTGTTCCAAAAGATTGTCCAATTCCTTATGATACAAAAGTTTCTTCGTTTATTGTATCGGATAATCCTTATTCGGCTTTTGTTCAATTGCTTCGGGTATTTGTACCGGAGAAAAAATTCACCAACGGATTTATTCATCCATCCTCGGTAATTGACCCTTCATCTATTATTTCCCCCACAGCATACATTGGTGCAGGGTGTGTGATTGGAGAAAGTTGTAGTATAGGTGATTCCACTATCTTGATAGCCAATGTTACACTTTGCGACTCTGTTTCATTGGGTGATAACTGTTCAGTTCATCCAGGTGTGGTTTGCTATCATGATACTGAAATTGGCAATAATGCAATCATTCATGCGGGTACTGTAATTGGTTCTGATGGTTTCGGTTATGATGAATGTCCTGACGGAAGTTTTGCCAAAGTGCCGCAGGTGGGGAATGTTGTTATTGGTAATGATGTGGAAATCGGTGCTAACTGCACTATAGACAGGGCAATGGTTGGTTCTACAATGATTGGTAATGGCGTGAAAATTGATAATCTTGTACATATAGCCCATAATGTAATAATCGGTGACAATACTGCAATTGCAGCGCAAACAGGAATTTCGGGTAGCGCAAAACTCGGGAAACGTAATCGTATTGCCGGGCAGGTAGGGGTAGTCGGGCATTTGGAAATAGCAGATGATGTGATTGTTCATGCGCAATCGGGGGTGGCAAAGTCTATTACTTCAAGCGGGCATTATTTTGGCTCTCCCGCAAAAAATCACGGTGAAGAATTAAAAATCTTGGCTGCCCTCCGGCAATTACCGGATTTGGTTCGCCAGGTAAATGAACTCCAAAGAAAAAGTCACGATTAATATTGCCCCTTAGTTTTAGTAAATTTTCCCTATTTTGCTTCGATTTATTTGCGTTTTGCATTGTTAATTCTTTCATAAATTTATTGTTATGCTTGTAAATCAACGTACACTTCGTGAAAAAGTATCGGTATCGGGTATTGGTCTGCATACAGGGAACGTCGGGACGATTACCTTTTGTCCTGCTCCAGAAAACTATGGCTTCAAATTTGTTCGTACAGATCTTATTCATTCGCCGGAAATACCTGCTATTGTAGATTATGTAACAGATATTGCCCGTGGGACAACACTTACAAACGATAATGCTTCCGTACATACGGTGGAGCATGTTCTTGCTGCGCTTGCCGGCTTGCAAATTGATAATTGCAGAATAGAAATTGATAATAACGAACCTCCTGTAGGCGACGGTTCGGCTCTTCCTTTTACAGAACCGATGCTCGCAGCAGGTTTCGAGGAACAGAAAGCACCGAAAGATTATCTTGTGCTTGAGTCAACAGTTAGATATGCTAACGAAGCTAAAGGAGTTGAGATTGTTGCTCTGCCGAATGATGATTTTCGGATAACTGTGATGGTGGATTATCATAATCCTGCTCTCGGCTCACAACATTCAGGATTATTCGACCTCGAAAAAGAATTTTTGACTGAGTTTGCACCGTCGAGAACATTTTGCTTCCTGACAGAAGTAGAGATGCTTCACAAACAGGGACTTATCAAAGGCGGATCTCTTGATAACGCTGTAGTGATCGTAGATAAACAGATGAGCCAAGAAGCTTTGTCGGAAATGCTGCACGGTATCGGCTATGCCCACGAAGCAATACTTGGTGATTCAGGTATATTGAATAACAATCACTTGCGTTTCAAAAACGAACCGGCACGTCACAAACTATTGGATATGCTCGGCGACCTTGCACTTGTTGGTGTTCCTATGAAAGCTCAGGTTCTCGCTGCACGTCCCGGGCATGCTTCGAATATCGAGTTTGCACGAAAAATCCGAAAACTATACGAAAACAAGAAAATTCAGAAGAAATATCAAGTCAAGCGCGGCGAAAATGCAATTTATGATATTAATGCGATTTTAAAAATAATGCCGCACCGTTATCCATTCTTACTTGTGGATAGGATCGTAGAGTATGACATGGAAAATTCGCGAATTCGCGGATACAAGAATGTTACGATAAATGAGGATTTTTTTAACGGGCACTTCCCCGGACGACCTGTGATGCCCGGGGTGTTGATTCTGGAAGCAATGGGGCAAACAGGCGGGATGCTACTTCTGAATAACGGTACTTTCGATGAAAATAAACTTGTCTTTTTTGTCGGGATGGATAAAGTTCGTTTCAGAAAACCCGTTATCCCCGGTGATCAATTGGTAATGGATGTAACGCTTGTTAAAAAACGCTTCAATACATTCACTCTTGATGCCAAAGCGTATGTGGACGGTAATCTTGTAGCCGAAGCCGAATTGCTTGCAGCTATTGTTGATAAGTGAGAATTACACGAGTATAACCCTGAACCAAAAGACTACATGAGTATGATTCATCCGATGGCAGTTGTTTCTGCTAAAGCACGTATTGGAAATTCCGTAAAAATAGGCGCATTTGCTGTTATTGAAGACGATGTGGAAGTCGGTGACGGAGCAGATATTCGCACACATTCCATACTTTGCAATGGCAGCAGAATCGGTGCGGATGCAGCGATCTATCCGAATGCCGTTATCGGAGCCGAGCCGCAAGATCTAAAATATAAAGGTGAGCCAACCCTTGCAATTATAGGAGAACGGACAGTTATAAGGGAATGCGCAACAGTGAATCGCGGGACTACTTATTCCGGTGAAGCACGAGTAGGTAATGATTGCTTGATAATGGCATATTCCCATGTGGCTCACGACTGTGTTGTGGGGAATAACGTTATTATCTCGAATGTTTCTCAACTTGCAGGGCATGTAATGATAGGGGACTGGGCAATTTTAGGGGGTATGGTCAAGGTTGTGCAATTCTGTAGAATAGGGAAACACTCAATGATTGGCGCAGGAGTGAAAATAACCAAGGACATACCGGACTACGCTCTTGTAGGACGAGACCCTGCACGTATCGAAAGTATAAATAAAATAGGACTTAGGCGTCGTGGTTTCTCGAATGAAACAATTGACGGAATCGAAAATTTTTTTGATACTGTGTTTCTCGGGAAGTATAATACAACAGAGGGGATAGAGGAATTTTTGAGAATAAACGAACCGATTGACGAGGTGCGTCAATTGATAGAATTTATTCGTTCATCAAAAAAAGGTGTGGTACGTTAAGCAAAAGTTAAATTTTTTGCGTAAATTTGGAACTTATTGACGCTAAGCGAAGTATAATTAACGAGTTTTTTTGTTGACGGCAGTTAAACACATAAAGGGATATTTCAAGAAATGAGTATTAAGCAAGCAAACACGCTCAATTTGAATGATATAACTGCGCTCGTTAAGGATACAACACCTACTTCCCACAGCAAAAGCAATATAATTTTCCGTAAGGCAATTGCATCGGCATTATTCGCTGCTACTGATGTTACGGTTCTGTTTTTCTCCATTACAATTGCTATTGCTCTTCATAAGTATTTAGGTGCCACCTCAATCGACTTCGGACATTATTTGTCAGTTATTCCATTTGCTATTGCTCTTTTTCCTTTCTCCTATCTCCTACGAGGATTATATCCAGGGTTTGGAACAGGAGTGGTTGAAGAGCTACGTAGTTTAACATATTGCACTTCTATAGTTTTTCTGCTTCTTGCTGCGGCTACTTTGCTTGTAAGCGAGCCGCTGATTTACGCTCATCCGCTTTTCATTACCGCCTGGCTTTTCTCCCTTTCTGCTGTACCGCTTGGTCGCGCCTTTGTACGGAAAGTATGCGGCGAAAAGAGTTGGTGGGGAATCCCTGTGATGATAATCGGAGCAGGCAAAGCAGGAGAAGCAATTATTCACGCCTTGCAAAAACACTCTCAAATCGGTCTTCGCCCTATCATAGCTCTCGATGACGATTCTAACCGTTGGGGATATATCAATACAATCCCGGTTGTAGGCGGTCTTGAACTTGCTCCGGTTTTGGGTGATAAATTGCAAATTGATCATGCAATCATTGCCATGCCGAGTGTAAAACGAGAGAGAATCCATCAAATTATCCATCAATCAGAACAGCACTTCACTCATTTGACTGTTATACCTGATATGTTTGGGCTGTCGAGTTTATGGGTGTCTGTACGTGATTTGGGAGGAATTTTAGGATTGGAAGTACAGCAAAAACTGCTCAGAAAGTCCTCGTATATTACCAAACGTGCATTAGATATTACGCTTATCGTTCTGCTTGGCGTGCTTGCTCTCCCGCTTATTTCGCTGATTTCCTTCTTGATTATGATTGAAGAGTGGCGCGGTGCCATCTTCTTCCGTCAGGAGCGGATGGGACGCGGTGACAAACGATTCAAAGTTTTGAAATTCCGCACAATGCACAACGATGCTGAACAACGTTTGGAATATCTTCTCCAGCAAGACGAAGAACTACGTGCAGAATATGAATTTTACCATAAATTACGTAATGACCCCCGTGTAACCCGTATCGGTCGCCTCCTTAGAAAATTCAGTTTCGATGAGCTTCCACAGTTTTGGAATGTTCTCAAAGGTGATATGAGTTTGATCGGACCTCGTCCATATATGCCTCGTGAAAAATCCAAAATGGGTGGACATGATGACATGATCCTCAAGGTTCATCCCGGTGTTTCGGGCTTGTGGCAAGTAACAAACCGTGAATCCGGTTTTGAGGAACGTGTGCATACTGACATTTACTATATCCGTAACTGGTCTATGTTCCTCGATATTTATATCATTGCCCGTACAATCGGTGTGGTGCTGTTTGGTAAAGGCGGTTCATAAATATTGGGGGTAAAATTCATATTCCCTCATATAATTTAAAAAGTAATTTACTAAAAAATTGGTAATTAATTGAACATCGAAGTGCTCAATGGGACAGACAACTTAGGTCGCACTGAGTCCGTCGCTGTCAAATTACTTGCCAAATGTGAATACTGGATTTATGAACAAATCCGCTGTTTCCTCCATTTGTAAAGTATCTGTGAAATATTTTATTTGCCAAGTATTTTTTATTGTTGTAGTTGAATTTTTATCTCACAGTTCTTCCTTCGCCCTCGGTAATCTTTTTTTCAAACAACTGACAGCCAACCCTCTCGAAGCCCGTGTCGGGACAATGTACCAATTCGGCGATAACAAACTCCGTCTCGATATTGGAAATAGTATAGACTTGCAAACTATTCAGTTATCTGATTCGCTCCCATTCTCCCTCGGCACCGACTTCTTTACATTAACACGTTTACGCAGTGAAGGACGACTTAAATTCCCTGTAGAAACCGCAGACTTTTATTTCGGCATTAATGCTGCAACCAAATGGAATACAAGTGAACCAACTTCTTGGTCTGCCCGTCTCCGCCTTGCACATATATCTTCCCATTTAGTTGACGGATATGCTACAGACAGTGTGTTTGTACGTCAAAAACCATTTGTCTATAGCCGTGAATTTATAGAGGGAATTATTGCAGCAGAATTTTCGCCTTCAATCAGGATATATGGAGGGCTTACATGTGTTTGGTCTTCACAGCCGAGAAGTGCTAACCGATTTATCCCTGAACTCGGATTCGACGGAACGTATAAACTATCGAAGACATTTTCTTTCAATTATGGTTACGATTTCAAAATTATAGGTGTGAACGATGTCTATAAAGCAGTTCATGCAGTTCAAGCAGGAATATTTCTTGAAACCTCAGATAATAAAGGGTATTTGTTAACATTATACGGCTATCGCGGAAGTAGTGTGCATGGGATGTTCTTCAACCAGGACGATGCATATTTGGGGATTGGATTTCAGGTGATATTTTAATTCTCATTTTCAAAAATAATTTGTGATTGAATGCCGGATAATCCCAAGGGGACTAAATATTTATAGTAATAGTATCAGCACGAAGGTTCGACACCATAGGGTTGCATGATTATAGGATAGGATTTTCTATAAATAGTTGAATCCTTCGATTCAACTATGCAAATTGTCAGTTGTATGTAGTTGAAATGGGTGATTTTCTACACCATTATTCGATTTTCTTTACTTGAATTTCATTCTTCTTTAAAATTCAGTTCGGAAATTTCAAAGAAAAGCCGTATTTTAGTAATCTTGTAATCTGTAACACCTAAGAAATCAGTAATGTTTGAGAATTTACAATCAAAATTAGAATTTGCTCTCAAGAAAATCCGTGGGCAAGCCAAAATTAGCGAAGACAATATCCAGGAAGCACTTGAAGAAGTTCGTCGTGCTCTTTTGGAGGCAGATGTCAATTTCACTGTCGCTAAAAATTTCATTGATGAAGTAACCCAAAAAGCAATCGGTGTTGAAGTTAAAGGTAATTTACAACCGGGACAAGTTATCATAAAATTGATTTATGATGAACTTGTTGCCTTGATGGGAAGTAATAAAAGTGATTTGATTCTTGCCCACGGAGGTCCAACGGTCGTGATGGTTGCAGGATTGCAAGGTTCCGGTAAAACAACGTTCTGCGGTAAATTAGCTGCAAATATGAAGAAAAAGGGCAAACAACCATTATTGGTTGCTTGTGATATTTACCGTCCTGCTGCCGTTACCCAGCTTAAGATGCTCGCGCAATCTCTTAATATCCCTGTGTATGCCGCCGAAGGGAAGAATCCTGTTGAAATTGCAACTGATGCCCTAGTTTACGCTAAAAAATATGCCCGTGATATCGTAATCATAGATACTGCGGGTCGATTGACGATTGACGAGGACATGATGCAGGAAGTTCAGAATATCCGTGACCAAACCAAGCCGAACGAAATTCTATTTGTGTGTGATTCGATGACCGGGCAAGATGCTGTAAATACTGCAAAAGCATTTCACGAACGATTGAATTTGACAGGTGTTGTCCTTACAAAATTAGATGGTGACACGCGCGGCGGTGCTGCGCTTTCAATTCGTAAGGTAGTTGGGCAACCGATTAAATACGTAGGAACAGGTGAAAAATTAGATGCACTTGAACCCTTCTATCCCGAAAGAATTGCTTCACGTATTCTGGGGATGGGTGACGTTGTTTCACTTGTTGAAAAAGTACAATCGCAATTTGATGAAGAAGAATCTGCAAAACTCGAAGCCAAACTTCGTAAGAATGAATTTAATATGCAGGATTTCTTGGATCAATTGCGCATGATAAAGAAAATGGGTTGGATAAAGCAATGAAAAACGTCGAGGTGGATGATAAGGCGTATGGCAAAGTGGAAGCTATTATCCTTTCGATGACAAAACATGAACGTGAGAATCCCAAAGTATTGAACGGCTCACGCAGAAGACGTATTGCTCTTGGCAGCGGCACATCCGTTATGGAAGTGAATCGCTTACTCAAGCAATTTGAAGATATGCAAAAAATGATGAAGACTCTCTCTAAAGGAAATTCGTCGCAGCAAATGCGGAATTTCAAAATGCCCACCGGCTTCAAACGCTGAAGTACCGGATTTTTCTATAACTAACCGGAGTATGGTATCTCATGGTAAAACTACGCTTGCGCCGCAAAGGTCGCAAAAAATCGCCGACTTATGATATTGTTGCAGTTGACAGCCGCGAAAAACGTGATTCTGCATTCATTGAGCGTCTTGGATATTACAATCCAATGACAGCTCCTTCTACTGTTTCTATTAATGCCGAAAGAGCAATCTATTGGCTTAATGTAGGTGCACAACCTACGGATGTAGTCCGTGCATTTTTGAGCTATGAAGGTGTATTGCTTCATCGTCACATGCAATTCAAAGGCAAAACAACCGAAGAAATTGCAGACGCAGTTGCAAAACATAAGGAAACAGCAGCACGTCGTTATACACGTACAAAGTTGAAAAACGCTCGTAAAAAAGAAGCTGCTGCAAAAGCCGAAGCTAAAGGCGAGTAAATATATTTCGGATGAATAATTTTCATTAATCATTGAAATAAAATAATCATAAGGGCAAGCAGTGTTTCACAGCTTGCCCTTCTTGTTTAATAGTCTGCAATGTTATAGGGAAAACAATGAGTGACCCCGCAATTCAACCTGAACTTTCTGTTTTATTCGTCCCGTCTCGGAAATTACTTCGAAGAGTTTTGATGTCATTATTTTCCATTGCAGGCTTGTCGTGGTTTTTACTGCTATTGCCAAGTTCTACGATTAACCAAGCTAAACATGATATTTTTAAAGCAAATCAATATCAATTGTATCTACTTTTACTGACTCTTTGGGGGTATGATTTCCGCCGTCAATCCAAACGTTTGGAATGGCTTATCGAATTTTCTAAAGATAGAAAGTCAATCTCGGAAATCACAAAGGAAGATGTGACACTAGCCGGGAAATTATCATTGTTTGAAGTTTTCACGAAGTATAAGGGGTCATCGGCACAATATTTTCATATCATATTTACTTGGTTCCTACTTATAGCTTCAGTCGGACAATTCATTCGTCAGTTGATCTTATTGTTTGGGAGTCAAGTGTAAAAAAAATATTTTTGTGACACATCTGTAACAAAAATCGAAACCTATGGTTACTGTCGTCATAGTGACGAATATTTTTTTGACGACAGAAAGAAAGTTGTTACTCAAAATTATTTCTTGATTGATTAAACCTTCTTATTTATCAGAGGATTCAAACACTGCAAATTTCTTTACAATTTTTTTTATTTTTATTTAGGATACATTTATGAAAAAGCAATTGGCAAAAATTTTATTGCCTATACTTAGCTTAGGAGCAGTTATAGCTCTCGTTACGGTAATTGGTTGCTCTAATTCAAACTCTCCTGCAACATCATATAATGACACTCCGAACGCACTCGTAGCTCCAAATTATACTACTTCAGCAGATGTAGTTTCTTTAGAAAACGAGAACGATTTTTCAGTATTGAGTGTTGCCGGTGATGACAAAAGAAGCACAAGCGACCGTAATCCACGTCTTATTATTCGTTGCCTTGAATTGAACAAGGATCAACTCAGAAAGTTCAACGAGGCGATGTCTGATTATGAGGATTGCATTAGAGCCGCTCGTGAAGCATATCGTGCCGCCGAAAAATCAATTCGCGAAAGAACAAGTGCTGCTGAAAGAGAAATCAAAGCACAACTTAAAGCAGGGACAATTACCAATGAAGAAGCGCGTGCTAAAATGAAAGAAATTGGAACAGCTGCGCGCACAGCTCTTCAAGCAGCAAAAGAAGAATATGAGAAAGCTGTAAGAGGCTGTAAAGATACTCTTTTTGCTTCAATTGAAGAGATTTTAGTTAATAACCCAGGAACAGGTGCCAAACAATTGGAAATCTGGAGAAACTGGGTGAAAACAGGTAAAGTTCCTTGCGCTGATGGAAAAGGACGCGAACCGCGTGATTCAGTAAAACGCTGATTCATACTCCTCAGTTTAGAAATATAAATTTCTTTTTTAAAAACCTCTGTTCACACGAACAGAGGTTTTTTTATGACCGTTATAACAAAAACATTGAGCTTTCCTTTGTCAACCGTTTATAAGATAGTAGTTTTGTATAAATATTTTTGTCAGCAGTTCATCAAATACAACAATATGCTTACTTTTATTGCTCGAATTGGCAGGGGCACTATTCACTTCTTTGCTGAATTTGGTCAGATAATTATACTTCTAAGAAATGTAATTGGCTACCTTCCGCGTGTTATCAAAGATCGCAGCTTGGTTCTTGAGCAGATGATGATTGTAGGTTCGGATTCATTACCTTTAGTAATTCTAATAGGGGCTTTTACAGGTGCTATTGCTGCTCTGCAAGCAACTAATTTATTTGCCAAGTTTAATTTGGTAGGAATAGCCCGCCCTTTTATTGGCGGTTCGATTGCAACTGTTGTTTTTACTGAGCTTACGCCTGTTCTGACTGCTCTTGTGATTGCAGGGAGGGTTGGAGGTGCAATTGCTGCTCAAATAGGCACTATGAAGGTTTCTGAGCAGATTGATGCCCTTGAAATGATGGCGATTGATCGCAACCGTTATCTTGCTATGCCGCGAGTAATTGCAGCATTGACAATGATGCCGGTTTTGGCAGTATTTTCAAATTCGGTTGCATTGGTTGGCGCATTTTTCTTGACAACACTTAAATTTGGTTTTACTGCTGAAATATTTTTTGATTCAGTTCAGCGTTTTTTCCAAATTCACGAGATATTTATCTGTATGACTAAATCTTTGGTATTTGGCGGGATAACGGCTCTCATCGGATGCCATGTAGGTTTTGCAACCGAAGGTGGTGCGGAAGGTGTTGGAAATAGTACAGTGCGTGCATTTACGCTTTCGGCAGCATCTATTCTTATTTTTGATGCACTTTTCGGATATTTACTTTAGCATTCCGCTTGTATTCTTCTCGTTATTTATCCTCATGCGATTCATTATGGTCTTTGCGACGTTTCTCATTTACTTGAAAAAATATCGGCTTAAATCTTCATTCCTTATTGCTGTTCTATTTTTCTCGGTAATTGTCGCTTCAGCACAAATTACAGGATTAACTCCTGTTGATTCGCTTGATTGTAATTATCTAAATGAGGTGTTGCATACCGAACCATATTTGGATAGTTCTTTACTGTCCGTTGGAAACACTGAAGATTCTACCACATTACCGAATTCTGAATTTCCTCAAGCAGCAAAAGATACGATTACCCCAAGTATTAGTTCAATGACTGAGCCGCATACTCTCGGAGCATTCGACATGTTTACAAATCTACCCGGGGATTGGTTTCGCTGGTCTAAACAAACTTTTACGATTGATAATATACC
>JACPWH010000115.1 GCA_016197185.1 Ignavibacteriota bacterium | reverse complement strand
GCATCTTGCAGCTGCATCAATGCTTCTACAGTTGCTTTTACGGTATTGTGAGGATTCGAAGAACCCAAACTTTTTGTAAGAACATCCTGAACACCTGCAAGTTCAAGTACAGCACGAACTCCTCCTGCTGCGATAACACCGGTACCGGCTGAAGCAGGTTTGATAAAAACACGTGCTGCACCGAATTTACCTGTTACATCATGAGGAATTGTATTGTCTTGCAAACGCACCGTTACAACATTTTTCTTTGCTGCATCAGTTGCTTTTGTTACGGCATCCACAACTTCGCCTGCTTTTCCAAGTCCGTATCCTATATGACCGTTACCATCACCAACTACAACAATTGCAGAGAAATTGAAACGACGTCCGCCTTTTACAACTTTTGCAGTACGACCTACATAGACAAGTTTATCTTTTAAGTCAAGCTCTGAAACTCTAATTTTTGCCATTATATTTTCCTATTGTATATCAAAATTGCAAACCGGCTTCACGAGCGGCATCTGCAAGTGCCTTAACGCGACCGTGATAAATATATCCGTTGCGGTCGAAAGCAACAGTTGAAATATTTTTAGCAAGTGCACGCTGTGCAAGCAGAGCTCCAACAGCTTTGCTGCCGTCACTCTTTGTACTTTCAGCAGATGATGCTCCTGCAATTTCCTTTTCGGTAGTCGAGGCAGATACAAGTGTCATATTTTGAGTATCATCGATAATTTGAGCATAAATATGCTTCAAACTTCTATAAACACTTAAACGATAACGCTCCGGGGTTCCTGTTATTTTCTTTCGTACCCGTAATTTTCGGCGTGTACGACGTTCTTTTTTAAGATTTGCACTCATGGTACTTTGAATCCTTAATCAACTTTTTTAATTTCACACTTTATTTACCTGCAGACTTACCTGCTTTACGACGGATTTGCTCACCTTCATAACGTACCCCTTTGCCTTTGTATGGCTCAGGTGGACGAAGACGGCGAATTTTTGATGCAATTTCGCCTACTAAATGTTTGTCGATTCCCTTTACATGAATCTGTGTAGGTGCCGGCACCGCAAAATCAATTCCATCGGGTGGAATAAATAAGATCGGGTGCGAATAACCTAATGACAAAAACAGTCTATTTCCACGCATTTCAGCACGATAACCAACACCTTCAATAATTAAATTACGTTGAAAACCATTTACAACGCCTTCAATTGCATTAGCACTCAATGCTCTGGTTAAACCATGCAATGCACGAATATCCTTTTGGTCGTTTGAACGTGCAAATGCGATTATGCTATTCTCGTTAGAATAGGATATTTCAGAGGGGATACGAACCATTAGTTCGCCTTTTGGACCCTTAGCTTTAAGGATTCCGTCGGTAAGTGTAACTTGTACATTTGCCGGTATTGTGATTTGCTTTTTACCTACACGGGACACTGTTTTGCTCCTTGAATTTTACCAGACTGTGCAAAGAATTTCACCGCCTACATTGTATAGCCGTGCTTGTTTATCGGTCATAACACCTTTTGAAGTAGAAACTATTGCCATTCCAAGTCCGTTTCTTACTCTTGGCAACTTATCAGCCGGAGAATAAACACGGCGACCCGGTTTGCTAATTTTCTTCACTTCTTGGATTGCAGGTAAGCCATTGTGATATCGAAGTGTAACTCGAACAACACCCTGTTTATTATCTTCAATTTTCACAAAGTCATTTATAAAACCTTGATCTTTGAGGATAGTTGCTACTGCAATTTTAAGATTAGAAGAAGGAGTATCCACTGTCTTATGCTTTGCGGCAGCGGCATTTCTAATTCTTGTCAGAAAGTCTGATATTGTATCTGATACTGGCATATTATTCTTAACTAAATTGAATTATTTATATTACCAACTTGCCTTACGGATACCCGGAATTTTACCTTCGAGTGCTAACTGGCGGAAAATATTGCGACCTAAGCCAAATCTCTTATAGACTCCACGTGCTCTGCCTGTCATATTGCAGCGGCTTTGTACACGGGTTGGAGAACTATTTCTTGGAAGTTTTTGCAGTCCTTCCCAATCTCCGGCTTTTTTAAGTTCTTCACGCTTGGCAGCATATTTTTCTACCAATCTTTTACGTTTTTCGTTACGGGCTGTTACGCTAGTTTTTGCCATAAGTTTATTCTATGATTACGCTTTACGGAATGGGAAACCAAATTCTTGTAATAATGCTGATGCTTCTTCATCGGATTTTGCACTGGTAACGAATGTTATATCCATACCGGTAATTCTGCTTACTTTATCTACATCAATTTCAGGGAAAATGATTTGCTCTTTGATACCTATAGTTAGGGAGCCACGACCGTCAAATGACTTATCGGAATATCCACGGAAGTCACGGATACGTGGAGAAGTGATATTGATGAATCTGTCAACAAATTCAAACATTCTCGCTCTGCGGAGTGTCACATGACAGCCAATCGGCTGTCCTGCACGAAGTTTAAAATTGGCAATCGCTTTTTTAGAGCGTGTAATTGCCGGACGTTGCCCTGTAATGAGTTCCATTTCATTTACAGCATTTTGCAAGATTTTTTGATCTTGAGTTGCTGCTCCCACTCCCATATTAATACAGATTTTCTTCAATTTCGGCACCTGCATGATTGACTTATAGCCAAATTTTTTCATGAGGGCAGGTACAACCTGCTCACGATAAAACGATGCAAGACGCGGAGCAGGTACATCACCTTTATACTCTTCTATCCGGCGACCTTCCGGTTTCAATTCAATTTTTTTTACTGTTGCTTGCTTTGCCATGTTCTATATCTCAAAGATTAAATTTCTTTACCATTTGTACGCGCAATTCTTACCGCCGATTTCGCACTTGCTTTATCGGCTTGCTTTATACTCACACGGGTAGGCTTGCCATCACTGTCAATAAGTTGGACATTTGAGTAATGTATAGGCATTTCCATACTTACTATTCCACCTTGCTGATTTGCGGCAGATGGTCTTGAATGTTTCTTACGAATACTGATACCTTCTATAAGGATTCTCATTTTCTTTGCATCCACTTCAAGAACACGACCGGTTTTGCCTCTGTCATTTCCGGATATAACTGCGACGGTATCGCCTTTTTTTATTTTTAATTTCATTGGTTTGCCTTACTTATAGAACTTCCGGAGCTAGAGAAATGATTTTCATAAAGTTTTTTTCGCGTAACTCACGAGCTACCGGACCAAATATACGAGTTCCACGTGGCTCACCTTGATTATTGAGAATGACAGCTGCATTTTCATCAAATCGGATATAAGAGCCGTCTTTCCGTTGAATTTCTTTTTTTGTGCGTACTACAACTGCTTTGCACACATCACCTTTTTTAACACCGCCGTTAGGGAGTGCTGCTTTAACCGATACTACGATTATGTCGCCAATACTTGCGTATCTTCTGGCGTGCCCGCCTAGAATACGAATACAGCGAACACGTCTTGCACCTGAGTTATCAGCAACCACCAAATTTGATTCTTCTTGTATCATTTAAGTATCTTTCTCTTAAAAGCTCGTTACTGTGCGCGTTCAACAATTTCAACTAAAGACCATCTTTTTTTAGCACTAAGAGGACGGCTTTCAACCACTCTTACTACATCACCGATATTACAGGCGTTTTCTTCGTCGTGAGCCATAATTTTCTTTGTTTGCTTGTAGTATTTTCTATAAAGCGGGTGAACAACTTGTCGTTCAATTGCTACTACAATAGACTTTTCCATTTTATTGCTGACTACTTTGCCTTGTCTAATTTTTTTTCTGCCGGGAACGTATTCACCGGTTGCTGCTGTTTGTTCGTTCATCGTTTCCATATATATTATGCTCCTACTTTAAGTGCACGTTCACCAAGAATAGTATTAAGTCTTGCTATATCTTTTGTGAGAGTTCTGATATATGCTGTATTTTGCAATTGACTTAATGCTTTCTGAAAACGCAGTTTCACAAGAGTTTCCTCTGCTTCACGAAGTGTGCTTACCAACTCTTCGGTCGTCAATTCCTTTAGGTCGTGTGCTTTTCTAGCTTTCATTGTTGGACGTCCGCATCAATTCGTGTAACAAACTTAACTTTTATAGGCAATTTATGGGAAGCAAGACGAATAGCTTCTTGTGCTGCTGTTTTTGATAATAAGTCGTCATCGTCATGATTGGGGGAGAG
>JACPWH010000114.1 GCA_016197185.1 Ignavibacteriota bacterium | reverse complement strand
GGTACATTCAGTGCAGAAATTAAAACAGATAAACAGAAACTCGGCTATCAAGTATTGGTATATGGAGGCGAAGCAAAAGACCTGCATAGTGTAAATGGAACTATAGCTGACAGTTATGAATATGATGGCGGTGGTGACTACCGCTCAATAGTTCAAGCTAAAAACGGGGTAGCGAAAATCACATTTGATCCGAAGAAATTACCCGAAAGTAACGGCAAGCCTATTATAGAATTTGCTGATAACTTTTCTAAGGCTGTTCAAGCGATGATTGAACAGGAAAATGCAGACCGTCAGGAATTCTTTACTGCTTACTCCAAGAGAAAAGCCGGGAAACCGGAAAGCTTTAATCCTGTTGCTGCACATGAAAAAGTTCGTGATTTAATCGTTGCAGAAAAAGATATGCGCTTCAAGGAACTGCTTATGCTCAGATATTTATCTGTAGGTTATTTTTCGGAGGATACAACCGGGACAGACCCCAAATTCGTAAAGAATATATTGAATACCATCAAACCGTCATCTCCTATTTGGGAGCATCAACCCCGTTTGATTTCTACAGCTATTAAGTTAAGCGGTGAAAATAACGATGAATATCTCCAAAAAGCATTTAAGGAAAATCCTTCTCTGTATGTTAAATCAGAACTTTTAAGTGCTATGTTGGAAAAAGCAAGCAAAGATAAAAATTCAGATTTGGTAGATCAGTACTACAAGCAATTGATGACCATGTATCCTGAATCTTTTGCAGCCAAATATGCCGAGAAACAATTTAACCCTAATAGAAAAATTCAAGTAGGTAATGATATTCCAAAATTCTCATTTGATGGAATCGAAGGAAATACAGGAACTAAAATTACACCGGAAGGATTCAAAGGGAAATGGGTATTGATAGATAATTGGGCTACGTGGTGCGGTCCGTGTATAGCAGAATTACCTGCAATCCACAAAATTTATGAAAAATTTAAGGATAAGAATTTTGTTGTCTTGAGCGTTTCGTTCGACCGCGAAGCGGGCGATGTTACGAAATTTAGGAATGGAAAATTCAAGATGCCATGGGTTCATACGTTCTCTGAGGGTGTTTGGGAGAGCGAGGCAGCTAAAACATTTGAAGTATCGGGTATCCCCAAACCGATTCTTATTGACCCAAACGGGAAAATAGTAGCTCTCGAAGAGGACTTGAGAAGTGATAAGCTCGAAAAAACCTTAGAAAGATTTGTTCGATAAAAATGTAACCTGTTCCTAAAAAAATGCTTGTTGTGTACAAGCAATTAAATTCGATAAAAAGTAACGAGGAAAAAAGATTAAGAAGTTAATGATTTCTTCTGTCTCTTGTAATTCTTCTCTGTATAAGTTGTATCCTCACATGACAGTTCTAAAATATATACTAATATTGGCAGCCGCTATAGCAGCGACTGCCAATATTTCTTTTGGGCAAACGTACTCCCTTACTCCAAGTGACACTGTACGATTTACGGGTATGATGGAAGATATGCAAACGCTTGTCATCTCTCAGCGTAATACATCAGATGATACCCTCCAATTGAAATGGAAGAAGATAAGCCAAAGCGTTCCCGATAAATGGGAAACTTCCGTTTGTGATAATCAGATTTGTTATTCCACATTAGTCGAAGCCGGAACAATGAATCCTGTTCCTCCTAACGAATCAGGATTCCTGCTGCTCCATTTTACGGCGCATGTTAATTCCGGGACAGCAACTGTTCGTTACGTAGTATGGGATGTAAATTATCCTGCAAGTATGGATACACTTACTTTTATTACGACAGTGGAAAATTCCTTGGGAATATCAGAAATAGAAAAGGAACGTGGCTTTATTGTTAGCCCTAATCCTGTTAATAATCACCTTACAATCACTTCAGATAAACTCATATTCTTTGTGTATTCTATAGTAGATATATTTGGGAAAAAAGTAGATTCCGGTGCATCGAATGCTGATCTTCTTTTAGATACATCTCATTTGCCGACAGGCATTTATTTCCTTGAAATTCAATCAATGAATAACCGTTTCATTCAAAAATTTATCAAACAATGAAAAATCTAATACTTATATTTTTTGTTATCACGAGTATTTCTGTTTTTGCCGAGGGTTCGGTTACATGGAATTCATCGAAGGATGTTTCCCCTAAATCGTATGGAAATATGCACCCCCGT
>JACPWH010000113.1 GCA_016197185.1 Ignavibacteriota bacterium | reverse complement strand
GGCTTGACCGCCGACGGGATGGAAGATTAGACATACGTAACCTCGCTGAAACTTTAACTGAAATGAAGAGTTGATTAAGTCCGGCAGATAGTTTTTACAGACTTTAAAAGTGCCAATAGAACATAAAAACGAAAATATTTAATATCATACAATATTAAAATTCACTCCTTGGAGAGCTTTCTTGGCTTGCTCCGCACCAAGTTCGATTGTTGAAGCAATATCTGCCGAAGTAAAACTTTCCAATTGGAGAGGAATAGGTACTTCCGGGCGAATGACGACCGTTTCGGGAAATTTGGATGTCAGCCGGAATATATCATTTTCAACAACTTCATCTACTAAAATATCTAATGTTCTTTCAACCATTTGAAAAATACTATGATAATCGAAATTTTCTTTTTCAAGCATCAAATTTGTAGGTTGACAACAAATACAAACGAATTTATCATTGCCAGGATTACCCATAGCAATTCTCGTAGGAGCTACTTCACGAATCCCTCCATCGGTAAAGGGATAGATTTTACCGTTATCATCAGGAGAAGGAATCGAAACAATCGGCATCAGAAGTGGAATTGCAGTACTGGCAACAAGATAATGCTCGAATAAATCCGAAGCAGGATTAGCATATTCAATGCCTCCGGTCATCATATTTACTGCACCGACAGTTAATTCGTTTGGCGCAAATTGAAACGGGGTTTTATCTTTGAAGAAGAGATTATGAATTAAGTTTTTGATTGGATCTGTTGAAGTAAGACCCCGAAAAGATGTGTTAACAATATCACCGACCAATTCAGCAACTTTACGTTTAACTGCAACATCATCCGATTTCTTTATATTCTGTTTCCAAAAATTAATAAGTTCATCACTAATTTGAGCCCAATCAAGATTCTGATGTGCCTTTATTTTTTTTCCTGCTTGATAAGTCAAAAATGTACCATTCAAACTCCCGACTGAAATTCCATAAATATTATCCGGCTTGAATCCACTCTTGAGAACCTCACGAATTGCGCCTGCCTGAAAAGCCCCTCTGATGGAGCCGCCGCTAAGAATAAGTGCATTTGCCATAGAAACACTCCGAAAAATAGATTTGAAAATACAATTAGTTTACTTATTTATCAAATTTTATGACATCAGAATACAATTAACGGACTTACAAGAGAATTTAGCCATACCATATACATTTTCACATTGTTTTATCTTCCTTGCTTTGCAATCCTTTAATTCTTATTTTTACTCCTCAGCAATCCTATTGAAAAAATGACTAATCCTCGGATTTGAAGTATCATTCTTCACTTCCTCAAGCGTTCCCATTGCAATAATCCCTTGCGCATCCCTATCAAGCATAATGACTTTTTGGGCAATCTTATTAATGCTGTCAAGTTCGTGTGTTACTACTATCATCGTCGTTCCAAGTGCAGAATTGAGATTGAGAATTAAATTATCCAAAGAAACTGAGTTAATCGGGTCTAATCCTGCCGACGGCTCATCGAAAAACAGAATTTCTGGGTCGAGTGCCATAGCTCGAGCCAAACCTGCACGTTTTTTCATACCACCGCTAATTTCAGATGGCAGAAATTCCTGAAAACCATCAAGCCCAACCGAGCCAAGTTTAATTGTAATCATTGTTTCAATTTCTTGTTCAGAAAGATTAGTATAGGTTTGAAGTGGCAAAGCAACATTTTCAGCGAGAGACATTGAAGCAAATAATCCGCCTGATTGAAATAATATCCCGAAGGAACGAAGCAACCGGATTCTATCTTCACCAAAAGCAGATGTAAAATCCTCACCACCAATAAAAACCTGACCATCAGTTGGTGTATTCAATCCTGTGAGGGTACGTAATAACGTTGATTTCCCGCATCCGCTTCCACCCAAAATCACAAGAATATCCCCACGATTGACTGTAAAATTAATATTCTGAAAAATCGTGCGTTCACCAAAACGTACTGTCAGATTTCGAGCTTCTATTATGGGAGCAAATGGATTCATAGTTAGAATAAAGTTCTAATAAAGCTTATATACCCATCGTTTGATACAATAATGTGAAGATAGCATCGGCAATAATGGTTAAAAGGATTCCGGTAACAACTGCAGCGGTTGTGTAACGTCCAACGCTTTCTGCTCCACCATGCACTTGCAATCCGCGCAAACACCCCACGGCAGCAATGATAAACCCTAAGAAGAAACTTTTGAATATACCACTGAATATATGCTTAAAAGTGAGAGCAATCTGCATTTCGTTAAAATAGCCGGTCATAGTTAAATCCAATGTAGTCATACCTGTTATCAATCCGCCTATAATTCCGGCAATATCGGAGAAAACTACCAAAAACGGGATAGCAAGGCATACAGCTAAAATTCGTGGGGTTATTAAAAAACTATATACATTCAGACCCATAGAACTAAGTGCGTCTCATTCCTCGGAGACTTTCATCGTCCCAATTTCT
>JACPWH010000284.1 GCA_016197185.1 Ignavibacteriota bacterium | reverse complement strand
CCCCGAGGAACAGGTGGGGGTGAAGATGACGCCGAATCAGTTCATCATCAGCGTCGGACCGGCGTTGGTCAGCGGCGCTGTGGTCGACGGCCATTTCCCGGACTATCGAAAAGTGATCCCGGAGAAATCAACGAAGTTTGCTTCACTCAAGACGGGCGAGTTTCAAGGCGCGCTGCGACAAGCGGCTCTTCTAACGAGCGAGGATTCCCGATCCGTCCGTCTTTCCTTTGGCGATGGAGTGTGAAAAGCGAACACGTGTTTTTCCGTCATTTTCATCCAAATCGAATGTAAAAATATGACCATCCCAACCCTCAGTCGAGACACATTCCCACGTAACATTTTCATTTTGTTTAAGATTTGTAACTTTCATCTGTGGACCCCCATGCTCTCCAAAATGAAACTGAATTATACCATCCTTACCGGCATCTCCTGTTGTATTGGTTGACCACCAGTTGGATAAGCCGTCGATAGTTGAGATTGCTTCATATACTTTCTCTCGGGGAGCATTGATATGAAAAAGTTGTTTGATTGCATAAGCCATTGTGCACTCCTTTAAAATTGTTATTAATAATGAAATATGTATAAAGACGAATGATTTTTTTAAGTTTGGACATTGAGAAAAAATAAATGTAATTCCTTAGATAATAAGTTTAATTACAGAACTAAAAGAGATATGTAAAGCTAAAGGACAATTACTTGCCGGTTTTCTCAAGATACTCTTTAAGACCTGTATTCATAATATGATCCCATCCTGTAAAGAAATTCTCCTTTGCAAAGTCAGGAATATCTGATGGGAATGTTTCCAAACCTTTGTGGGTTATTCGAAGCATGGTACCATTATCATCATGTTTACTAAGTTCAAATGTTACGAAAGAATTTCCGGGATAACCGATAAAACGCCAGCTATAGGTTAGCTTCTTACCGAGTTCTACTTCGGTTATCTCACATTTATGCAGATATTGTTTACCACCTTCTTCACCACCTGTAAACTCGAAAGCAAAGCCGACTTCTACCTTGAATTCCTTCAAGTCTAAATACCATTCTTTCATTTCGTCTTTGTCTGTAATAGCACTCCAAACCTTTTCGATTGGAGCTTTATAGATTCGTTCTACAACAACTTGCTGATTGCTCATTCAGTCCTCCTGATACTAAATAATGTTAAAAAATATTACCCTATTTGGATATACGTAATGCGAGTGCATTTGATTTATTCTGTTTTAGCAAGATAATTCGTTAAGTCGTTACCCAGTATTTTGTTCCAACCTTCAACGAAATTATTCTTAGCAAAATCAAGGGTATCCATCGGGAATGTTTCCAAACCTCTATGTGTTAGTCGAAGTAAGGTGCCATTCTCATCTTTTTTAACTAACTCGAAAGTGACGAAAGAATTTCCCGGATAGCCGTCATAACGCCAACTGTAGGTCAGTTTTTTACCCGGTATGACCTCCGTTATTTCGCATTTGTGTACAAATTTTTTGGTGGAGTCCTTATCGCACCCTATGAACTCAAATTGAAAACCCACTTCAAGTTTGAAATCATTCAAATCAAAGTACCATTCTTTCATCTCGTTTTTATCTGTAATCGCTTTCCATACTCTTTCAATAGGAGCTTTATACACCCGTTCAAACACAAGTGGCTGATTGTTCATTCTGTTCCTCCGATACTAAATAATGTTAAGAAATATTGTCGTCCTGTTTGGATAAATGTAATTCAAGAGCATCTAATTTATTTGTCCAGAAAACCTTGTACTGTTCAATCCATTCTGATACTTCTTGTAATTTGTCTAATTTGATTTTGCAGTATCGTTCTCGTCCCTGTTGAAAAATGATGATAAGCCCGCATTCAGTCAGAATTTTGATGTGCTTTGAAATAGCAGGTCTGCTTATGGAAAAATTCTCTGCGACTGCGTTAAGATTTAATGTCTTACGCGCAAGCAGGTTTATTATTTCCCTTCGAGTCGGGTCTGAAATTGCAAGAAAAACGTCACGTCTCATTAGTGTTTTTGATTAATTGTGTAACTGAATGGTTACAAATATAAACGTAACTGTTCGGTTACGCAAATTATTTTTTACTTTGAATTAAATTTCTTAGTTGTAGTTCTGTGAGGTAGGGGTGATTAGACTAAAACATACGCCTTTGCTGCTCACTTGCCTCAATTACTCCTTTTAATCGAGACAGGCGGGTTGATTCTTGTTTGGCACTCACAATGCGGTAAATAATAACTTTCCGGTAGGATGGAGCTTGTTTGATAAAAAATTCCCATGCTTTGTGATTTTCTTTGAATATCTTTTCATATTCTCCGGGTAACACCAGTTCTTCTTTAATATAGGTATAATAGCTTGATTTGTCTTCTTTTCGTTTCTCAAATATTGCAAGACCGGCAGGTTGCATTAACCCTGCTTTTGTAAGTTCTTCCATTTTTTTGATATTGATATCGCTCCATATACTCGTTGGTTTTCTTGGTGTAAATCGAATGCAATAGCTTTCCGTGTCAACTGACCTACGAACACCGTCAATCCATCCGAAGCAAAGTGCTTGGTCAACGGATTCGGACCATGTCATGTTCGGCTTACCTGTGCCTACTTTATAATAACCAACAATAAGTTCGGTTTCTGTTGTATGGTTTTGCTCCAACCATTTTCTGAATTCAGTTTGATTTGAAAAGAATATTGGATTCATAGTGTAATTAGTTATCTGAAAGTAACAATTCGCCCTTCACTAACCACGAAACACCAAAGGCAGATAAGGCAACCCATTCCATCCAAAATACAGGATGGTATTCTTTCAGGCTATGATTAATGTCGTCAATAGTCTTGAATAATAATATTACCACCATAGAAATAACCATAATGACTGCACAAATCTTATATACCCTATTTCTTTTTACTTTTTGCTTACTCATCTTACCGGAAGTTTTGGTAAAGAGGAAGTATGAAATATAGGATAGAGTTAGAAAAAAGAGGGTTGCAGAAGTAAAATGTAGTGAGCTGATTGGAGTATAATCCAAAGAGCGCATCCCTGCACAGGAATCGTTTTTCAATGGAGTTGGGAAAAATGCTATTCCTAAAGCAAATATTCCTGCAAGATTGCTGGCAATATTATCGAGAGTGTCATATCCCTTATACGTTATAAGAAATATTGAATATGCGCAGAGTATCCCTACAAAAATATCACTCATTACCGTGTAATAATACTCGCTGACTGAATCCTGAATTTGATGACAATGTCCGAAGATAAGTGTTCCAACTAACAATACTGCGGGTAGAAAAATACCCAAATAGCCGATTAATCTCCTAAGAGTCATATAGGAAATTAACTGAGGAGTTTGATCTTTAGAATGTTTTGTTGATGTTGCCATTTTAATTTTACGAATATTTTACTTATTTATTCTATTCATTCAATATAAAATAAAATATAAAGTTCAACCAAACGATTAAATGTTTCTGCAGCGAACTTACCTCAAACTACAATCATTTGCAAGTAAAATTGTAATGAAATAAACAAAAGCCGGAAGAAACTAAATTCTTCCGGCTTTTGCCTCGTCTCAAATTTTCCTAACCGTTTATCCTTGTGGCTCGCTGGAATGAACTACAGTTGCGTTGGATGGGATTGCAATTCCTTCATCATCATCACTCTTAGGGAAGATTCTACGGAAAATCCTTTTTGTAAATTCACTGATTTTTTCCATGAGTATATAAATTACCGGAACTAATACAAGTGTTAATAGCAGAGAACTGGTCAATCCGCCAATCAATGCCCAAGCTAGCCCTGTTTTCCATTCAGCTCCCGAACTCGCCGACAATGCAATTGGCAACATCCCGATAATCATCGAAAGTGTTGTCATCAAAATAGGACGTAACCTCGTTCCACCTGCTTCGAGAAGGGCTTCGATAATTCCCAGTCCTTCTTCCTTGCGCATTTGATTTGTTCTGTCAACAAGCAAAATAGCATTTTTCGCCACCAGACCTATTAGCATGATAATACCCAAAATAGGGAAGATACCAAGTGCTTTCATATTTAGAGCCATCGCCAAAAGCGATCCGATTAATGCAACCGGGATTGAGAATAAAACCACGAAGGGATCAATATATGAATCATACAACGCAACCATAATTAAATACACAAACAAAATAGCTGCACCGAATGCAATTCCTAAACTTGCAAATCCTTCAGTTTGATTCTTAATGTCTCCCTGATAGGTAAGGGTCACACCGTCAGGAAGTTTCATGTTTTTCAATTTCACTTGAAATTCCGCAAAAATAGAACCTGCAGGTTTGCCGAGAGCCTGCGAAAATACAGTAACAGCCGTATTACGGTTCTCACGCTGAAGTTTGGTAGGACCTGAAGCAGTATAAATATTTGCAAATTGCTGTAGCTCCACTTGCTGACCTCTGTTATTGACGAATGTAAGTGATTTGAGATTCTCAGTCTTGGAACGGTCACTTTCGTCCATAAGAATTCTGAGGATATATTCATTATCTCCGTCACGGAATTTTGCGTCATCGTCTCCGCTCAGTGCTACTTTAAGTGAGGAGCCGACATCAAAAATAGACAGACCGAATGCAGCAAGTTTTGCACGATCGATATCTACTCTCGTTTCCGGTTTTCCGTCTTCCAGTGAAAGCCGAACATCGGCAGCTCCTTTAATTGACTTTAGAGAGTCCACAATCATATTTGCTGCTTTGCTCACATCCTTCAGTGTAGTTCCGTTTACAACTATTTGAATTGGAGTTTGATTAGCCACACCGAAAATTCCAATTGGATTTACACGTACTTTCAATCCGGGCATATCTTGAACTTTTGCTTTTATGAGCTGACCTATTTCATCGGTTGAGAGCACTCTGCTTTCTTTTGGGGTAAGTATCACATTGATTTCAGCAGAATTATTCGAAGTTTGCCCTAGAAGTCCCTCGCTGGAAACTCCAACATTGACGAATGTCTTTTTTACTTCGGGAATATCTCGGAGAATTTTCTCTATTTGCAGAGTGGAATAATTTGTAGTTTCTACTTTTGCTCCGGGCGGAAGCTCAACCGTTACTGTAAATTCGCCTCTGTCTGCTTGGGAAATAAACTCGAAACCGACGAAACCATATTGTACCAATAAAAATGAACTTCTCAGAAGCACAAGCGTCATAACTACAACTGCCGAACGTGTCCACCAATTTTTCAAACTCCATGCAAGAATTCTATGGTAACTGCGATTAAGCGAATTAAACAACCCTTCGAACCATAATCCGAAACGACCCATTATTGTATCTTTAGAAAGATGTTCTGCTTTCGCGAATCGTGATGCGAGTACTGGGGTAATCGTAAATGAAACAATCAAACTGAAAAGCGTTGAAACCACAACCACCACTGCAAATTCTCGGAGAATATTCCCTACTATACCTGACACGAGTGAAAGAGGTACGAATACCACAACGTCCACAAGAGTAATGGAGAGAGCGGCAAAACCGATTTCGTTCCGACCTTCGAGAGCAGCTACACGTTTGGGTTGTCCTTTCTCCAAATGCCTGTAGATATTTTCCAAAACTACAATAGAGTCATCTACCAAAATTCCGATAACAAGCGACATCGCCAGCAGCGTCATCAGATTTAACGTAAATCCTGCTATGTACATAACGAACAACGTAGAAACAAGCGAAGCCGGAATTGCCACCATAACAATGAAGGAATTGCGTAAACTATGTAGGAATAACATCATTACAGCAGCCACTAATAGAATTGCAATAAGCAAGTCGTGGCGAACTGCATCAGCAGCTTCAATTGTAAAAAGTGAACCATCTTGAGCAATGGTAAATTCCAATCCTTTTGCTTTATATGCTTCTTTCATCAGATCTATTTGTCTGCGAACGAGTGCACTTACTTCTACAGAATTGGCATCTGACTGTTTGGAAACCAATATACCGACAGATGTTGTTCCGTCCAAACGGGTGATGGTTGTATAATCGGTGTGACCGTCCTGAACTTCTGCTACATCAGAAAGGTGTATATCCCCGCCTTGTTTTGAACGTCCCACAACCAAAGAACGTAATTCGTCAACGGAATTAAATTTACCTGCAACCCGCACTACAAATTGATTTTCAGCCTCTTTGATATTGCCCGTAGGGAAGTCAACATTTGATGCTTTGATAAGCTGGGTTATTTGATTAATACCGAGACCATACGAACGGATTTTCATAGGGTCAAGATTAACCTTTATTTCACGTTCTTCGCCCCCGACGAGTGTTATCAAACCCACACCATTGAGTTTAGCAAATTCAGGTTGGACGTGATCTTTAATAAACTGATAAAATTCTCTCGATGGCATATTACTTGTCACGCCCATCCGTACAACAGGAATCTCATCAAGAGCGATTTTTGAAATAATCGGGGCACGGGCATCTTTCGGAAGTAATTGCTGCGCTCCATTTACGCGACGTTGTGCGTCCTGAACAGCTAAGTCCACACTTGCGCCCTGTTGCATCTCGACCGTTACGATTGATCGACCTTCAGCTGAAGTGGACCGCACAGCAGAAACTTTATCGATACCGGAAACGGCATCTTCAATAGGTTTTGAAACCGAGGTTTCCACCTCACTCGGCGATGCACCCGGGTAAATAGTAGCGATCGTAATAATTGGCGGGCTGATTTTTGGTAAAAGCTCATATTTAAGCTGGGTATAACCGAATATCCCAAGCACACCGAGTACCGAAAAAAACACGACTACAAGTGAAGGTCGTTTAATTGCAAGTTCTGTTATTGTCATGATTTATACTCCAAAATTTGGAATTTCATTTTCTATATAATATTGTTAATAAGAATCCGATATCTATTACCGTCTTAGCAGAGGCAAAGAATTTCCTGAGTGTAGCAAGTGCAGCAGCAACGTACTTTTTTACGTAAAAAGTACAATCTGAATAATTATCTGAATATGAAGCGGAATTTTATTCCGTCTTATTCTTTAATTATCTTCACTTCAAAACCGTCTTTCAAGTTGTTCTGACCGTTAACAACTACAATTTCGCCTTCATTCAATCCTTGTAATATTTCAAGGTTGGATTCTGCTTCTGAACCGATAAGTACTTTTTTGAGCTTCGCTCTGTTATTCTCAACCACAAATACTTCCGCATCTTTTACACTTCCCACTAACGCTGCTCTCGGAATAATCAATGAATTGGTACGTGCTACGGATGTAAAATCAACTTTTGCAAACATTCCGGCTTTAAGTGGATAGTTTTTATTGTTAGGTAATAAAATTTCTACCGGATAAGTGTGAGCTTCGTCGCCTTTCGCGCCGATACTTGCCACTTTCCCTTCAAATTTCTGGGTAGGATATACTGTTGACGAGATTGCCACTTTATCACCGTTTTTAAGAGCAAAAGCATCTTTTTCTGCCACATTGATTCGTACCTTGAGTGTGGAAATATCCACTACATTTACTATCACAGTTTTATTATCTACTGTACTTCCTGCATCAATGTAACGAGCGGAAACTATTCCCGAAATAGGCGAAGTGATTTTAGTATCTTTGAGCTGGCGTTTTGCCATTAGAAGTTGGGCTTCAGCCATTTTTACGGCGAGCTTGGCACCGTCGAGTTGTGCAGAAGTCATCGCTTTTTCATTAAAGAGCGGCTCATATCGATTCCAGTCGCTTATCGCTTTGTCGTAATTTGCCTGTGCGCTGATGAGTGATGCCTGTTTAAGCTCGTCGTCAACAGTTGCAATTACGGTTCCTGCGGAAACGGCATCACCAACTTTTACATTCATGTGTGTTATTCTGCCTTGTGCTTCGCTGATCACATTTACATCATTATTCGGAAGTATCGTTCCGACCATTGATAAGTTATCGTTGAGCATTTGTTCTTTAACCGGAGTTGCCGAAACAGCAATATCACTTTTCATTTGTGTGGAGATTTCTGCAGTTTTGGCATCACTACTTTTCTTGTTGGCATAGAGGGTATATCCAATTGCACCGGCTATTGCCAAAATAAATATTGTTATTATTGTCTTTTTCATTGTGAACCTTTAATAAATTGGTTTTTATTGAATTCTATTTTAAGTCTATTCTTATTGTTTGTCTTTTTACTCTGCACCAAGTGCTTTTTGAAGACGTGCTGCTGCAATTTCAACATCCACAACAGCATTGGTATAATTTGTTTTGCTTGTCAGGAGAGCAAAATCAGCATCCAAAACATCTGTACTGATAGCTACTCCGTTTTTTAGTCTCTCATTGGTTAAACGTACATTTTCCTCCGCTTGTGTTACACCTTCTTTTGCTACTTTCACTTTTTCCTGCATTTGCGTTAAATTCAAATAACTTTGAGTTACTTCTACATTAATCCCTTCTTTTAATAACCCAATGGCATCTTGTGATTGAGCTACTTGAAGTTCTGCTTGTTTGGCTTGGTATCCTGTTGCACCCCAATTCCAAAGACTCATCGAAAGATTTACACCCACATCCCAAGTGCCTGTAAATTCTGCTTGTTGAGGGAAAATTCTTTGGTTCGGGTTGTTAAAGTAATAATTAGCTCCCACTGAAATTTGCGGGTACCATCCTGATTTTGCAACAGTAATATTTTCCTCTGCAGCCTTCATTCTAATTTCAGCTGCTTGGACTTCCGGACGTTGTTTTTTTGCAGTTTCCATTGAGGTTTCCCATGCAGGCATATCTCTTACACCTGCTTGGCTTTTCGTAGCAAGTTCTATCTCTGTTGTTAGTGGCTGACCGAGGTAATTGTTCAAACTGACTTGAGATAAAAGAACCATATTCTTAGCGTCAATTTGGCGAAGTTTTGCATCTGACAGTTGTACTTGGATTTTAAGTACATCATTATTTGTCGCTATTCCGTTTCGTTGCATACTTTGCATATCTTTCAGATGTCCTTCTACCTGAGCAACATTCTCGTCGTTTACCTTTTTGAGTTCGTTTGCCTTATACATATTCCAATATGCCGACCGTAAAGCAAAAGCAACATCTGATTTATCTTTTAGCAAATCAATTTTGGCTGCATCTGCACTTAATTCAGCTATTTTGATTGTACTTGCAAGGCGAAAGCCGGTGAAAATCGGTTGTTGAAGTGATAATTTGAGTACAATATTATCCAATACAGGCTCAGCTATTGTTATTTTAGTGGGTGAACCCGGCACACTAAAGGAGGTTGCCTCTATATTGGAAAGGCGGGTATATCCACCCTGAAATGTCAGGGATGGAAGTTGACCTGTATTTGTTTCGGACACTTTTGCTTCGGCTGCTCCAATTTTTGAATTGGATGCATGAACCGCTTTACTGTTAGCCAAGCCAAGTTCTACTGCTTTATCAATAGAGAGCGACATTTTTTGTTGTGCTGTCGCTTGTATTGATCCATATATAATTCCTGCAATTGTAAGAGAGGCAAGTATTATTGGAAGTCTTCTCATATTTACACCTGAAAATTATTCATGAAAAACTATTTTTTATTATTGGAATAATCGAACGAAAACTGTTTGCGTTCACTTCGGAAACTTAAAACGTATTTTTAGTTTCTTTGTTTCAATTTATTTTAAATTGAGAGTGAAAACTCCGACATTGCCGGGCGGGTTTTCTCTAAAAATTGTTTTCGTGCAGACTCGTCAATCATGCCCTCAGTAAGGACTTTTGCAATCATAACATATACCTGAGAAGGAGTAAGCGGAAGTTTACTAAGGACTTCCGATCGGAACATTCCTTCAATCAATGTTAAATACATGGTAACTACACCTTCTGTATTCAGGTCTGTGCGGAAAACACCTTTTTCCATGCCTTCTTTTAGAAAATTTCCGAAATTGACAATAATCCTTGTGCGCCGCCATTCTTGAAATTCCCTCCAAGTTTCCGGTGAATTCTTCTCTAAGTCTTTTAAAAAGAGAACCGGTATTTTTGCGATGTGCTCAGCTACTATAGGTCCCATTATCATCATCTTTTCGATGAAATCCGTTGTGTGGTTTTCCATAATCGGTTGAACGCGTCCGTCCATCCCGCTACAATGACTGCTCATAACCGATTTTAACAACTCATCTTTAGAAGAAAAATGTTTGTAGAGGGTTTTCTTACTCATCCCTAAATTAACTGCAATTTCATCCATTGTTACACGGCTGAAACCGTATTCAAAGAATGATTGACGCGCACCCTCTACTATGCGATTCCTGACTTGTATTTCTTTTATTTGCTCTTCTGACATTTCCATTTCTTATCCTTGAATTCTTGGAGTGGAAACTAAAATCGTTTTCTTAGTTTTCAAAATTACGAGAAATTTTTTTATCTGTCAAGTAAAATTTTCCACATTGGAAACTTTTTTTGTTTTTTTAGTTTCCAAACGGTTGTTTCTTTTAATTATTGTAAACAAAAAAAGCCCCGCCGAATTCGGCAGGGCTTGCATAAAGCTGCTATTGCTCATAGGAAATGAATGCTAATGCATAAATTTATATGTTGCTTCTAACGATAACATCGGCTTCTCGAAGTGTGGCTTCCAAATTGTCATTAACAATAATGTAATCAAACAAGTGCGCACTTTGTATTTCCATAGCTGCTCGTTCGAGACGAAGAGAAATCTGTTCGGAAGTTTCAGTATGACGATGAAGAAGTCTCTCCTCGAGAATTTCCATACTTGGAGGAGCAATAAAGATAAGTAGTGTTTCCTCAGGAAATGCTTTGCGCAAAGACAGTGCGCCTTTTACGTCAACATCAAAAATAATAACGTGGCAATGGTCAATCAACTTCCGGACAAAATCCGAGTTACAGTTATCCCAATTCAGGAACGTTTACCATTACTTTAACAGCTACCAATAGT
>JACPWH010000112.1 GCA_016197185.1 Ignavibacteriota bacterium | reverse complement strand
GGTGACAGCGCGCAACGTCGGGGACGAGGAGCAACAGGGTCACTTGGGGAAGCAGGAAATCCAAAGCGGGTTTTTCGAAAATCCAATTTAGGGTCGCTATATATTTTCGCCATGAGCCGTCCCCAAATTGGAGCCGCAGCTTTACCTCCCTGACCGTACCATCCTGTAAATTTGACTCGCTGATTATCGAATCCTACCCATACTCCTGCTACCAATTGTGGAGTGAATCCAACAAACCATGCGTCGGTAAAATCATTGGTCGTTCCTGTTTTTCCCGCAGCATCATATTTGAACCATTTGCGAATACCCGATGCAGTTCCACCGTTTACAACACCTTGCATCATTGAGGTCATTTGTTGAGCGATTTTCGGACTTATCGCATCGGTAATTTTTGCATTGTTCTTATACTCATAGAGAACCGTTCCAAATCTGTCTTCTATTTTTGTAATACAAACAGGTTCTACACTTATTCCTTGGTTGGCAAATGCACCGTAAGCACTCACAATATCAATAGGTATCACTTCTTCTGCTCCGAGAGCAATAGTTGGGAATGGATCCATCGGAGTGGTTATTCCCATTTTTTTTGCAAGTA
Source organism: Ignavibacteriota bacterium (assembly GCA_016197185.1). Lineage (GTDB taxonomy): Bacteria > Bacteroidota > Ignavibacteria > Kapaibacteriales > UBA961 > JADJXV01. Next base: position 4,769 of record JACPWH010000112.1, on the reverse strand, counting down.
GTATTACCTCGCTTGGAGTTGTATGTTGAGTAATTAACCTGGCTGCAACAGTATTAATAGATAGCTTCAATCCATACGACAGAGTAACTAACCCACCACTTGAGCCAGTACCTGACGGGCTCCAAATCTGTCCGCTTGGCAGAGTATAACTATATGGACCGCTTTCTATTTCGGACACAGGGGTTAAGCCGTTTTCGAGTGCAGATGCATACACAAACGGTTTGAATGAGGAACCGGGCTGGCGGCGAATCTGTGTAATGTGATTGAGCGAGTACCGTGATTCCGAATTATACTTCATTGCCTCCGGCGATGCTCCGACAAGAGCATTGATAAATCCTGTTGAGGGATCCATAACCACCAATCCTGTTTGGATAAGTGTTGAACGTCGCTTCACTGAATCTATAAATTTCTGATTTTTTTGATATTTTTGAGCAAGTTCTGATCGTTTTGCATCGTCGTCCTTAGCAGCTATATAATCGGGTCTTTCACGAATTGCTTGCCTCACCAGCGCGGTAATCATTGCTGACTTATCCTTCCAAGTCCATGCTTGAAGAAATTGTTTTTGAAATTCGCGTAGATGTTCATCAACTGCTGCATTCGCATGACGTTGAATCTTTGCATTGAGGGTAGTGTAAATCACCAAACCGTCACGATATAGATTGTAATTTTTCATACCATACCGTTCGTCTTTTTCGAGTTTCTGACGAACCATTTCTACGAAATGGGGGGCTATTCCTGAAAGTCCTGCAGCAGTTTTTGCAGTAGGGAGTGTTATTGGTTCGTCAATTGACTTGTTATATGCACCGGCACCAAGCAGCTTATTCTCGAAGGTTAGATGCAACACTAAATTTCTTCGTGCAAGTGCTTTCTCGTAATGCTGTTCAGCATTATAGATGTCAGGACCTTTCAATAGAGCCACAAGATATGCACATTCTGATTGTGAAAGCTCAAGTGCTGTTTTATTAAAATAGACTTGAGCGGCAATTTGTATCCCATAAGCCCCACGACCAAAATAAACTGTATTTGCATATAATTCAAGTATCTCTTTCTTGGTGTAGGTTTGCTCAATTTTAACAGCTGTGACCGCCTCAAGTATTTTACGACGGATTGACTTCTCCTGTGTGTAGAATAAGTTGCGGGCAAGTTGTTGGGTAATGGTCGAACCGCCTTCTTTCTTTCCGTAGAATATTGATTTTACTAAGACAGCTTTAAATATACGGGCAGAATGGATTCCCCAATGATTATAGAATTCTCGGTCTTCTGTTGAAATAAGTGAGTTGATGAATCCTGCAGGAATACTGTCGAAAGGGATGTAAGTACGGCGTTTGATAAAAAAGTGGTCGAGAATTTCACCGTCGCTGCTTACAACTTGAGTGGCGAGGTCTTGTTTAGGATTTTCCAACTGCTCGAACGATGGGACATTCCCATAAACAACACCTATCGAATAGAGTACAAGAATAAGTACTGCACTTGTAAGAACACCGAAGAGAAGTAGAAGTAATTTTTTAGGAGTCATAGGGAATACCGATTGCTAACTCGGCTTAATGGAAAAGTTCTGATCAAATGAAATTTCATCGAAAAAAAATGTTCAAACCAAACACATATTCTAACCAAAAGTCATGCTGCAATTGCAAAATTACCACAATATTCAGTCACAACAATTTATGATTGTAACAGCTATGTAGTTTTCGAATGTTCGTAAGAACTCAAGAATGGTTATTTTTGTATGAAAAGGCATCAGTTGACAAATTAGCTCACGTATTTTAGAGCTACGGATTTCAAAACATAATTGGTTGTAATCTTATTCAGGGACTTCCTTGTAAATGGCACCTTATTCTTGTAAATGGCACCTATTGTTTTGTTAATAAAATAAACGCCATGTCATGCTCAACTCGGTTTCGACATCGTTGTGTATTGGCAAAATTAGCATGATCAAAAAGCAATAACTCCTGAATAAGTTCAGGGTGGTAAGACTGATTTATTGTTCACTATAAACAGAATCTTTGAATATAATTGCTATCTTGCAGTTCGCTTGGATAATAGTCGTGAAATCAGTATGGCATTTAAAAAAATCAACGGAATCAAACAACTTAATATTCAAATTTAACTTATATTCATACAATTAAAGCTTATGACAAAAGACATTCATCTTTGCGGACTTGGCAACGCTCTCGTTGATATAGAATTCCAACTTTCAGATTCAGAATTTGATTCTCTCAATCTTCAACGCGGTACAATGACTCTTGTAGATTCTTTGGACCAAAATATACTTATCAAACAAATGGAGCATCACACTCCTCACCGTTCGAGCGGAGGTTCTGCTGCAAATACCATTATTGCTTTCGGACAATTCGGGGGAAAAGCAGGATATAAAGCTGTGTTGGGTGATGATGATATGGGGAGATTCTATGCAAGCGAATTTACCGACTTGGGTATTCATCTTGATGCTGAATTAGTGCCGGATACCCACACAGGAAAATGTTTGGTACTTATTACACCTGATGCGGAGCGAACAATGCTTACAGCATTAGGAGTAAACGGAAACTTTGGTGTGGAGCATATTGTGGAATCTACAATTGCACGATCGGAGTGGCTATATGTGGAAGGGTATAAATTCACCGAGTCATCAGGACGGGCAGCAATTATGGAATCAATCATGCTTGCAAAAAAATATGGAACAAAGATAGCCGTTTCATTTTCGGATACATTCATTGTTAATTTCTTTCGTGAGGGATTGGAAGAGGCACTTACGTATGCTGATTTGATTTTCTGTAATTTGACTGAAGGTGCAGCTTATACCGGATTGGAAGATTCTGATGAAGTTTTTGGTGTATTAACCAAACAATTTGCCAACGTGTGCCTAACAATGGGAAAAAGTGGCTCGAGAGTACATTGGAACGGAACTGCTTTCGAGATTCCTTCCTACCCAACTACTCCGATTGATACAACAGGAGCAGGAGATATGTATGCAGCAGGATTTTTATATGGTATTACTCACGGTTATTCTCCGGATGTTGCGGGGCGTCTCGGCTCACTTGCGGCTTCGAAAATTGTCTCGCAGTTTGGTGCTCGTCTCAAAGAATCTCCTGAAGCAATCCGCGATGAAATTTTATTAAATGTTTGAATTCGCAAAAAAACAGAATTATGAAAAGAATTGAGCTGAAAATCTACTTGGTGTTTATAGTTTCTCTGTGTAGTTTCAATGGAATGAAGGCGCAGTCTGGAATGACTTTTGCTGAATTTGCTTTGAAATTGGATCCATATTTCGACAAAGAGTTGATTATGGATATTTCTGCTCAATTACCTCAAGCGTCGGAATATAGAATCTGGAGTTGGGATGTAGGTGATTTTTCAGGTGATGGATTTAATGATGTTGCGTTTGCAGTGAAAGTAACAGGAGATAAACGTAAAGTAATGAATGTCTATCTAATTACCGATATAGACGGATTCCTAACAACAGTTGCCCAGTTCCAATATAATTATGTAGATCTTCCGCTCGAAGTAGGTGTAGTGATAAAGGAGAACTCATGCTACACTACGCGTAAACTTGAAGAGTTTAATTGGATGGTCAGAGGATATAGGTATGATATGGGCTCGGTTGTACTTTTAGATGAGTTTTCAACTGCTAAAGTTGATAAATATACGAGAGAAACCTATAAGAACTATCAATCGCTCCAAACCTCAGAAAGATTTATAAATACGCAAACCAATGAAACTACATTCTCAACCAAGTATCTCACAATTCCCTGTTATCCGCGTGGAAGGCAAATGTTTCGGGGATATGCTGCCGAAGCCATAAGTAAATCTGTGGACTTTGTTACGGCAGGTGCATTTTATTGGGGGGGAGAGGATGATTGTTCATTTTCTTTACGGTCAGTATATGATGAAGATTACCTTTACATGACTGTCACTGTAAAAGATGATGAGCTTATTTCAGGGCGTTGCGACAGCTGTACTGCAGATTATCTTGATATCTGGTTCGACACCAATCAACCTGGTCCTGACGGTGAACGATTTATATCCAAAACGAAACGTTCGCAAAAAATGTCTATACACTCTACTGCAGATTCAGGTTTGTATTGCATAACTGCAAAGTTAGGGGATTTCTTAGAGCGTAAACCGTATATAAAAGTTAAAACAACGGATGAGCTTGAGCCGACACAAAAAAGTGTAGTCGGTCAGGTAAAAGTAGTGGCTGCACCTCGCAAAAATGGTTATATAGTCAAGTTGAGAATCCCTTTTTTATTATTTGGATACGAACACGCCCCGATTGACGAAAAAGAACTTACTCAACTTGGTTGCACAGTAGTAGTACATGATTCGGATAATGAGTTTCGCCCTGAAGAAGAAGCTTTGATTTGTACTTCTCCGTTCTCCTCCTTGAATCCTGCCACCTATGGTACGATTCAATTTGTACCTCAAGAGCATTGGTATGGTGAAACTACAAATCTTTATACCGACTCACTTCTAAAATATCTTGGTGAAATGGGATTTTGATATGAATGCTCGTACCCACAGGCATACGTTTGTTCTTCTTTTGCCGTGGCTGCTGACATTTGCAATTTTTTGGCTATATCCTTTGGGATATTCCCTTTATCTCAGTTTTACAAAATATTCCACTCTTTCCAATATCAAATTGGTTTTTTAAATTTTCTAAGTTAAATGACAAAACTTTTCAAGACAGTTTGTTCTCAGTTTCGTTGGCAAGGCCTAAAGCTCAATTTAACCGAAACAATAGTTACAGCTCGGGATATGAACGTAGCAATAGT